>JABFRG010000688.1 GCA_013141295.1 Polyangiaceae bacterium | reverse complement strand
CGCCGTGGAACCCGACTCCGACAACGTATATAGCCGTCGCCTGCTCCAAGCTCTCTACGAGTCGGGCCGATTTGACTCCGCCCTTCAGAGCTGCCGTCGCCTCGGCCAGTCCGGTGGTTCGACGCGCTTCGCCACGGAGGTGGAGTCGCTTGTTCATGAGAAGCTCGGCGATTTGCCTCGTGCGCGCGCCGTTTGCGAGGAATATTTGCGAGTAGATCCCGCAGACAACGGCGTACGGCTTCGCCTGGGAGTGATTCTGCTCCGCATAGGCGACAGTCAGGCGCTCGAGCGCGCTCTCCTGGGAATCGACCGTGCTGCAGCCGAACGAAATGTGGAGCATGCCGGTATGCTCGCTCAACTCATGTGGGAAGCGGGCCGACCTGCGGACGCCTTGGAGATTCTGTTCCAGGCGCGGCGGCTCAACATGGACAACGCCGCTGCGCATTTGCAGTATTTGGGACGAACCACCTTCCTTGCGCGGGATAGGTCGCCACCGGAGGTGGCTGGACTCGACGTCGCGGTCGAGCTCATCGGCGAGGGGGCGCCGGGCTGGATGCTCACGGCCTCAGCGCGGGAGGCGGATATCGGCCACAACGTCTACCCGATGGAGCACCCTGTCGCAAAGGCCGTGCTCGGCAAGCGTGCCGGCGATGAGGTCGTGTTCGGTGAAAGGTTCGGCCCGCAATGGAGGGTGGCGGCGCTCGACTCAAAGTACGGGTTCGCGTTGCGCCAAAGTCTGGGCTTCTTCCCGGCCCGATTTCCAACCCAGCGAGGCCTTGAGCGCCATCGAGTTCGCGAGGGAGACGCTGAGGCAGATTTTGCCGCCCAACTCAAGGAACGCATCGAGGCTGACGAACCTCATCGAACGGCGGTTCTCCGCGAATACGGGGAGGGCCACCTCACGGTGGGCGGCGTTGCCACTGCGTTGGGGCGTCCAACTCTGGAGGCGATCGGTATCGTCGCGGCGTGCGCCGCGGGGCTCCGCGGGACGACCGCGTCCCCCGCCGAGCAACAGGCCTCCACTGATGTACTTCGTGACCGGGAAACGGTGCTGGTTGCGGACGTATCAGCATGCATGATGCTTGACATGCTCGGTGTGCTGCGCGACGGAACACTTGCGCACCGAAGGCTCGCGATCACCCAAACGACTCTGGACGAGTTCCGCGCCGAGCTCATGCGATGGAAGGCGCATTCGCCGGACGGCTTCATGTCGATTGGCGTTCACGACGGGCGGCTCGTTCGAATTGAGACGACCGCCGACCAAGTAGACCAGCGTCGAAAAAACTTGGAGTCACTCGTTGCGTGGCTACAGACCAAAATCTCCATTGTTGCCTTGTCAGCCTCGCGGGTTGAACGGCTCGCGCCAATGGCTGATTTGGCAGAATTCCTCGGGCAGAGCTTCTGGGATTCCATGCTGGCGGCGAGTGAGCCGGGCCACGCATTGCTCTCGGACGATCTTGCACTTCGACAGCTGGCCGCCGGCGAGTTTGCCACGCCCGGCACATGTTCTCCGATGCTGCTGCAGGCGGAAGCAAACGACGGGACGATGGGCGGCGACCGGTATGGAGAATGCATGGTTCACCTTATTTGCGCCGGCTATCGCCACGTCTCCAGCGACGCGCGCGTCCTGCGCGCGGCCGCAAGAATGGAGCTGTGGAGACCGCAGGGCCGGGTCCTGCGCGTCTTGGATACCCTCAAGGGGCCGAACGTGCGTTCCGCGTCGGCCGCCATGGTCGCGGCAGCCTTCTTTCGACTGCTTTGGTTGGACGTGGTGGTACCCCAGCAGCGAGAGACGATGTGTATCGCGGTCCTCGACGCCATCTGCACAGGGCGCGCGGCGCGGAGTGTTCTACCGGTCTTCAAGGCCTACCTACGGCGCAACTTCGTCCTCCTTCCCTTCGCGAGCGCCGCCGCCCTCCAGACGGTCGCGGCGTGGGAGCGGATGAGGTTCATTTGATCGCGGCTCGTCCATCTTGGTCGGCGGAGCTGGCCGCAACTTCTCGGAATCAGACGCATAACACTGTTGTTCTGGCGCCAGAACAACGGGCCTCCCCGCCGCGGGCTCGGCGCTCTATTCTGCGGGCATGGGGATCCCTCGAAGTCTCGCGCGCCGCTCCGATGCGGCGGACGCGCCGTCCTTGAACAAGGCCCAGTCCACGCTGCTCGCCGAGGCGCTGCGGCGCGGTGAGGCCACACGCAACGTGATGGAGGACGCGCTCGTGGACTACGGGCGATGGATCCTGGTCAACGTCTTCGACGACGACGCGGCGGCGGCGCTCGATGGCCGGAGCAGGAACACCGTGTGGGTCACGCTGCTGCGGCGCGCCGGGGGACCGACCCTGCGCCTCTCTCGAAGGATGCTCTACGTGGCGGTGGAGATCGCCGCCCGCGACAAGCGCATCAACGACGACGTGTGGCGCACCCTCGAGCCCGGTCGCAAGGAGCTGCTGCTCCCGCTCGCGGACGAGCCCGTCATGCGCAAGGCCGCCAAGCACGTGGTGGAGATGAAGCTCTCGCAAGACAAGACCCGCGAGTACGTCGCCGAGCTGCGCACCACCGTGGGCGATGCACCCAAAGCCCGCGCCACCATGGGTCGCGTCGCCGCACGCGTGCGCTCGTTCCACGCCACCCTCGGGTCCGCAACGGCGCTCCGAAGCCTCAAGAAGCTCACCACCGACGCCTCGGATGAAGAGAAGCGCGCGCTCGCCAAGGAGCTCGACGCCGTGGCCACCTGGCTCGCCGCTGCGCGCCGGATGGTGCGGGGCTAGACCGCGGCTAGGGTCGGCTCGTGGGTTGGTTCTCCTCCGTGCAGGGCGTAGGTTCCGTACCGATCGCCGCGAGATCGTGGCTCTACTGCTTGGCTGCCAGCCGTCGCCGGGTCTTTTCTATTTCGGCGACGAGCAGTACGAGACTCATCCGTGCAAGACCCGAGGTCCGTCCTTCGCGCACGCGGCCCCCAGGGAAGGACACTGGTCACGCACATGGGCGCTGCTACGCGGCAGACCTCGCCGATTGTGATAGCCAGATTCGCGCTCGTCTAGGTTGGGAAGCCGAGAACCTCTCCGCGAACGCGCTCGCGGCGAACATGCTGTGTCGACGCCACAACAGCGCTCTCTCGTGCCTCGACGTTGCGGGGAGGGCCCGTGGCGCCCCCATCTTGGTCGACGCACTGTCTCGCAACGTCACGGAATCAGACACATAACACTGTTGTTCTGGCGCCAGAACAACGGCGCTATTCTGCGGGCATGGGGACCTCGCGCGCCGCTCGGATGCGGCGGACGCGCCGTCATTGAACAAGGCCCAGTCCACGCTGCTCGCCGAGGCGCTGCGGCGCGGGGAGGCCACGCGCAACGTGATGGAGGACGCGCTCGTGGACTACGGGTGTCGTCGATCGCCACAAATCGCGTGAAGATGACGAAGTGGCGTGATCACGAACGAGCGCGCGGAGCGGCGACGAGGTTTGCGGTGATCGAAACGGGCGCGGAGACCGCCGACGCGGCGTAGC
>JABFRG010001038.1 GCA_013141295.1 Polyangiaceae bacterium | reverse complement strand
CGCCTCAGGCGGACGCCAACTCCCCCGAGCTCCCCAGGCAGTTCGGCAAGTACACGCTTGTCCGAAAACTGGCGAAGGGTGGAATGGCGGAGCTCTATCTGGCCATCCAGCGGAGCATGGCCGGGTTCGAGAAGGTCGTGGTCATCAAGCGCATCCTCCCGGAGATGCACCAGGACGGCAGCTTCGTCGACATGCTGCTCTCGGAGGCGCGGGTCGCCGCCACCCTCTCGCACCCGAACATCGTCCAGACCTTCGACGTCGGCGAAGTGGACGGCACGTATTTCATCGCCATGGAGCACGTCCACGGCGACGACATCCGGGGCATCGTCCGCCAGATGAAGAAGGTGGGGCGCAACGAGTTCCCGCTGGCCCACGCGGTGGAGATCGCCCTCGGCATCTCCGCCGGACTCGCCTACGCCCACGCCAAGCACGACATCGACGGCACGCCGCTCAACATCGTGCACCGCGACATCTCCCCGCAGAACGTGGTCGTCACCTTCGAGGGCGACGTGAAGATCGTCGACTTCGGCATCGCCAAGAGCGACGCACCCAACCAGGACGCCACCGAGGCGGGCAAGCTCAAGGGGAAGATCCCGTACATGTCGCCGGAGCAAGCGCGCGGCGATCAGGTCGACTCGCGCAGCGACATCTTCTCCGCGGGGATCATTCTCTTCGAGCTCACCACCGGCAAGCGCCTGTTCAAGGGGTCGAGCGAGTACGACACGATGCGCCTCATCTGCGAGAGCGACTATCCGCGCCCCTCGGACATTCGCGAGAACTACCCGCCGGCGCTGGAAGCCATCGTGCTGCGGGCACTCGAGAAGAACCGCGACGAACGGTACCAGAGCGCTCGAGAGATGCAGGCGGCGCTGCAGAACTTCGCGCGCGACGAGCGCATCGACGCCAGCAACGTGGCGCTCTCGGAGTTCATGCGCGGCCTCTTCGCCGACGATCTGGCGCGCGAGGTCGCCGACAAGGACATGGTCGCCCAGCTGCGCAAGTCGTCGCACGACTGGGGCTCCAACCCTCCGCCGGCACGGCCCGCCACCGATCCGCCGCGCTCCACCACCATCAGCACCCCGGCCGCGGCGCGCACCGTCACCGAGGTGCAGGCGGCGCCGATTCAGGAGCGCAAGCGCCAGAGGCTGCTCCTGGTGGGCGCCCTCGCCTCGCTGGTGGTGCTGCTGGGCGCCGGGCTCGGCGCGTGGAAGGTGCTGCACAAGCCCAAGCCCGCGCAGGTGCTGGTGCCTCAGGTTGCGGCGTTGGCACTCGACAGCGATCCGCCCGGCGCGACCATCTGGCTCAACGGCGAGATGCGCAGCGAGGTGACGCCCGTCACCATCCCCAACCTCCCGGGCGGAGGAAAGATCGATCTCCGCATCACCAAGGACGGGTTCGAGCCGGCCAAGCAGACGGTCTCGCTCGACGCCGCCGAGACCCGCGTGAGCGTGAAGCTCGAGGCGGGGCACATGGTGGTGGAGGTGAAGACCAAGCCGCTGGGCGCCGAGGTGGAGATCGACGGCCACGCGGTGGAAGGCGGGCACGCCACCGGCCTCGCGTCGGGCGAGCACGAGCTGGTGGTGCGAGCGCACGGCTTCGAGGAATACCGCGAGCAGCTCAAGGGCGGCCCGTTCGAGACGCTGCACCGCGACGTGGAGCTGAAGAAGGCGACCACACCGCTGGTCCCCGGGAGCGGCAAGCCGGTGACCGTGCCCAGCGGCGCACCCAGCCTCCCGCCCAAGCCCACCGGCACCGGCAAGCTCAACGTCGGCGCCTCCGGTGGCTGGTGCAACGTGAGCGTCGACGGCGTTCCGCGGGGCCCCACGCCGGTGGCAGGCCTCGACCTACCCTCGGGCGCGCACCGGGTGTCGTGCACCACGGAAGACGGAAAGGTGCAGAACGCATCCGTTTCCATCAAGCCCGACGAGACCGTTCGCTTCCGCTTCGCGCTCTGAGCCAGCTCATTCGGTGGTGGCCGAGAGCGTGTAGCCTTGGTCGGTGTGGGAAGCCGACGATGCCTTCAGGCAGAGCCGCGTCTCGCCGCCGCGCACCGTGATGCGAGCCGCCGTTTGCCGCCAGAGCGCGAAGAGGCAGCGGGTGTCGGCCACGAACCCGATGTCGAAGGTGGCATCGGCGTCGCCCACCAGACGGACCTGGCTGGTGCCCACCGGAGCCGCGAACGCGTACCAGTCGACGTCGGCCGGGCCGGCGAGCGTTCCGGAGACGCTGGTGAGCAACGTCTGCGCCGAAGCCTGCGTATCGTTGGGCTCGACCTCGCCGGGCCCGACGGCCCCGCTGGAGCTGCTCGAGCCGCCGGAGCTGCTGGAGCTGCTCGAGCCGCCGGAGCTGCTGGAGCTGCTCGAGCCGCCGGACGTCACCGGGTGCGCCGCCACGCGGTCGCTGATCCAGGTCGTGAGCAGGTCGACCCGTGCGAGCACCTGCAGCGTCTCGTTGGCGCCGGAGTTGACCGCCACGATCTCGTGGGTGCCTTCGCGAAAGGCGGGACCACCGGAGTCGCCCGACTGGATGATAACTGCAGAGGTGTAGTCGAACGGAAAGCCGATGGGCGTGGCGTCTTCCACCGCCACCGGCGCCATGTAGAGGGCATCGGTGAGGGTGCCATCCTGGATGCGCCCGACGTTGACGACGCGGGTCCCGTCCGGAACGGGCGCGGTGGCCAGCGTCGGGTAGCTGGCTAGCGTGATGGGCTCCGTCAGGTACACGAGACCGATGTCGTGGTGATTGGGATTCACGTTGGTGGCGCCGGCCTCGTTCCAGTCGAAGGTCTCGGCGCCTTCGGCCGCGCGTGACTCGGTGCCCACGTACACGTCCCAGGAAACGAACGAGTCGACGCAGTGACCGGCGGTGAGCACCACCCGCGGCGCGATGACGGTGGCGGAGCAGTACCCCACGATGCCGGGCTTGTGCATGGTGAGCGTGGCGGCCTCGCCGTACTCGGTGGCGGGAACCCCACCGATGATGGGAGCGATGGTGGCGCCCACCGAGCGCGGAGCCGGCGGCGGCGGCGGCGAAGCGCAATGGATCGCAGACGAGAGCGCGGTGGCTCCCAGGAGGAAGAGAACCGCGGGACGAGACCATCCTTGCATGCGACAAACCTCTGGCGATCACCGGGCGCGCCCCGCGGGGAACGGAGCGCGTGCGGAAAGTGGAGGCTCGCGCCTCCGGAGCGATGGGAGAGTTCCACTGCGGGGCGAACGGACGGCTCCGGCGAAGCTTGAGCGCCGCACACGCGAAGTATGTGCAGTGCGCACGCAACTCCCCGCGCGCCGAGGAGCGATGGAGGGCCCGGCAAGCGCCGGTGCAGAATGCGCGTCGGCGCAGCTTCCGCGCGTGTTTGCTATCTATCCGCAACATCGAGAGATTGCGGCGTATTCAGTGTCCGCATTCAGGTGAGCGCCCCGCGCACACCCCCGTAGAGACACCGAGCGATCGTCGCGTGGCGAGAAAAATCACGACCCGATCGCCGGCTCGCCGAGTACGTTCGAC
>JABFRG010000552.1 GCA_013141295.1 Polyangiaceae bacterium | reverse complement strand
CCGTACGAAGTCACCGCCGACGACGTGGCGCGCGCCAAGGCCGAAGAGGCCCGAGCCGAAGCCGAGCTCCGCGGAGCCGGGACGCAGCGGCGCACGCTCCCACTCTTGGACCAGCTCCGCGTCGCTTCACCCTGCTCGGCGCCGTGGGACAAGATGGTGGGCACCGATCGAGCCCGTTTCTGCGGCCTGTGCGAGAAGACCGTGTACAACGTGAGCGCCATGAGCCGCGACGAGGCGGAGCAGTTCCTGGGCACCGTCGAATCTCCCTGCGTGCGCTTCTACCAGCGAACCGACGGCACCATTCTCACCAGCGACTGCCCGGTGGGGGTGAGCAAGAAGCGCAGGCGGAACCAGGTCCTGGCCGCTGTCGCCACGGCGGCCGCGGCCTTCGCGGGTCTGATCGGGATCGGGATGCGCCGCGGCACGCAGGTGCAGGGCGGAATGCACCCGATGCCCAACCCGCCGCCGGTCGTCACCACGGCCTCTCCCATCGGGGACGACGAGGTGCACGCCCCCATGGGTGTCATCGCGGAGATTCCGCGGCCCACGGCCCTCCCGAAGCCGCTCCCGCCGAAGCCGCTCCCGGCGAAGCCGCAGCGAAAATCCCCGGCGCCCGGAGGCGTGATACCTTGAGGAGATGCGCCGTGAGCTGTTCTTCGCCTGCGTCATCGCGACCACGGCGTGCTCGGTCCTGGTGGACCTGAGCGGGCTCGCCGGATCCGTTCCCAACGACGGTGGTTTCATCGACGCCAGCGACGCAGCAGCCGCGCCGGACGTGCGCGACGACGCGCCCACCAGCGACGCGGGCAGCGACGTCGTCGTCCCCCGCGTTTGCGCAGCGACGCACGCCTTCTGCGACGATTTCGACGCCGTGGACGCCGCACCGTTCGCCCCTTGGCAGAGCGTCACCAGCGGTGCCGGCCCGCTGGTGCTCGATCCGTTGCTCCGCGTCTCGGCCCCGAACGCCATGCGCATCGACGTCGCGACCGGGAGTGGCGTGAGCTCTTCGATCCTGTCGAAGACGGTGGCGGTGACGAACCGCAAGGTCACGCTGTCGTTCGACCTCCGCATGGACCTCCCGGATGGCGGGTTCGTCGAGCTGGACCCGATGTTCGTACGGCTCGACCCGGCCCCGGCCGGCACCAATGCCGCGCTGCTCGCGGTGGCCATCTATGGTCCCAACGCCCAGCTCGAGTACTTCCGGGAGCGCAGCGACGGAGGCAACGCCAACACGGCCGCCAGGTACCCGCGCCCCGACGCACAGTTCCACCACTATGTGGTCTCCATCGCTCCCAGCGGCACCACGCTGGTGGCCACCACGTCGGTCGACGGGACGACCATCGCGACGCAGACGCTGGAAACGAACGATCTGACGAGCATCGTCGTGCAGGCTGGAGTGCCGTTCGCCCGCGACATCACCATCGGCCCCACGGTGCGTATCGACAACGTGGTGGTCGACACCGGCCCCTGACCTCAGGTACCGCCGCAGTCCTTGGCCACGTCGTCGGCGACGACGAACCGCGCGCCGCCTCGCAACCGCAGCGGCGAGGGCGAGGGACGCACCGCCGGCCCCACGATCTCCACCGCCTTCATGGCGCCGCTCTTGCCGAGCGTACGCACCTGGGTGCCCACCTCGAGCGTGCCCACTTGCTCGGGGCCCTTGCCGGCGTCGGCGAAGAGCGGGTGTGCGCTGCGGCAACCGACCCAGTCGGAGGTGCCGCTCATGCCACCGAGCGCCCAGCCGCGACCGTCCAGGTTGCCCGCGGCTCCGTCGCGCAGCAGCGAGGCATCGATCCAGCCCACCACCGAGGCGTCGTCCAGCGCGCCGCCATCGATGTACCATACAATCTTTGCGCGGTTGCCCTTCGTCTCCTGCACCTGCACCAGTGTTCGCGCCGGCACCGCCAGGCGGGCCACCGTGGGTCCGTCGGGCGAGGCCGAGAGCGGCACCTCGCGCGGCCCGGCGATGGCGTGGTCCACGATCACACGGGTGCTCTCGAAGGGCGGGAGGCCCACCAGGCCGAGCGCGCTGCAGGCGACCACCGCGGAAGCCACCCGCGCTCCCTCGAGGCGCACCCTGCGGTCCGTCGGCAAGGTCACCCGCAAGCCCTCCCCTTCGGGTCGCCATTGGAGCGCGGTGCCGGGCCCGGCCAACAACACTTCGGCGAAGAGCCGCGGCGCTCGCGAGTACACCGGCAAGTCGCCCTCGTGCGGCACCGTCTCCAGAACCGTGCCGTGCACCCGGACCTGGAGTGCTGGACCGGTACGGGTGGAGACGACCAGGCGATCGGCCCCGGAAATCTCGGCGAAAACCGCCCCCGAGGGCGTCCGCAGCGCCCGCGGCGTAGGTGATGCCCAACCATCCTGGGTGAGCGTGCACTCGGTGGCAGGGGCGCCGGTGGCGGCCGGCGGCGCGATGACCGCGACCACCGCGGAGCTCGCGAGCGGGGCGGGCACTGCGGCCACGGACGCGACCGGGTTGGCGTCACCGGCGGGCGCGACAGCTCTCGCTCCGCCGCAGGCGCAGAACAGAGCGATGCACGGGAGGAGGCGATGGATCATGCGCGAGAGACACGATCCTAGCGCACAGGTTCCCGGGCCGCTCAGGACTTCACGATGACGTCGCGGGCATACACGTCGACGATGGCCGCATCCATGATGTGGCGGCGCAGGTTGCTCTCGCTGATCCACACGCGACCGCCCTCGCCCCAGTCGGTGCCCCAGCTGTTCTGGATGCGGAAGTAGCGCACCGGCCCGACCCAGGTGTAGCCGCTGACCATGACGTCGTGGCCGCCGCGATTGCCGTCACCGTACTCGGCCAACGTTCCCGTGCGGGCGCTGGCGCCGCCCCACGCCACGCTGTCCACGCGAATGCCGAGGATCACCGCGCGACCTTCGGCGAGCACCGTGGCCAGCTCGTCCGGCTCCTTGCTGAGATACGTGCGTTTTACACGGTATTGCCCGAGCTGGTCGGCGCGCGCCAGCTCGCCCACGATGACCGGCGAGCGTCTCCAGCTGCCGCTCTGGACGTGGTACGCGGCCTCGCAGTCGAGGTCGGGCCGCCGGAGCACGTCGTTGAGCATGCACGCGCGGGTGGTCTCGTAGGGCCACGCCCGCTCCGGCGCGATGGCCGTCCCTTTGTTGCCCGAGGCGTCGAGCCGCTGTTCGCTGAGGGCTGCGACCAGGTGGAGCGGCGAGATCTCCTCCACGATGTTCTGTCGCCGAAGGTTCACCTCGGTGACGCTGGAGAGGGCGAACGCCCAGCACACGCCCACCTGTTCCTGGTTCTTCACGCGGCCCACCAGCGGCGTGAGATCGATGCGCGGCGGCAAGACGCCCATGGGCGGATAGTGTGTGCGGCCCGAGGTGGGGCCGGGCGGCCGGGCGCTCGGATCGCAGGGCACCGGAATGCGCAGGCCGGGCGCGACCTCGATGGGCGGACACTTGGCGAGCTCCGAAAGCACCTGGGCCGGATCCCGCGGCCACGTGGTCGGCAAGGTGGGCAAGT
>JABFRG010000292.1 GCA_013141295.1 Polyangiaceae bacterium | reverse complement strand
CGGCGCTACCGGTGGGCAGGACGCGGCCATGCTTGGCGGTCGTGGTCGCGCTGGGGGAGGGGAGCACGTCGCCGGCCACGACCGGCGCCGACGAAGCACCGCTCACGGTCGATGCGGCGGGGGCCTGCGTCGCACCGAAGGACTGGGATCCCACCTGCGCGCTGGCAACGAGAGGGCTCGCGCTGGGGGTCGGCCGCGGCCCGCCGCTGAAGCGCAAGCCGAGGCCCACGCCGCCGATGGCGAGCACGATGGCGCCGCCCGCCAAGGCGAAGATGGGCCAGCGCGACCCCTCGCTGGGCACCGGCCCGGTCTGCACCATCGCCGAAGGAAGCGAGCCCGGTGGCGCCGTGATGGACTGCGGCGCGGGGGGTGAAGGGATGGTCGCGGGCGGAATGGTGAGCACCGGCGACGGACCGCGCGGTGGCACGACCCGCGTGATGCGGTCCACGTACACGCGCGACGCCGTGTTGGCGAAGGGGAGCAGCGCCAACGCGAGATCGCCGACGCCCATGTAGCGAAGGTCGCGATCGGTGGCCATGCAGCGGTCGATGACGGCCACGAAGGAGGGATCGAGTTGGGGCGAGTGCTCGAGGACAGGGGTGGCCTTGCCCTCGAGGATGAGCGCGATCACCTCCGGGAGGGAGTCGCCCTCGAAGGGAAGACGACCGGTGACGAACTCGTAGAGCATGACGCCGAGGGCCCAGATGTCGACGCGCTCGTCGAGGTCCTTGCGCTTGCGGAGCTGCTCCGGCGACATGTAGAGCGCAGTGCCCATCATCGCCGAGGTCTGCGTGAGGTTGTCGCCGGTCTTGCCGTCGATGGCTTTGGAGATGCCGAAATCCAGGAGCTTGACCAGCTGCCGGCCGTGCTGTCGCGCCAAGAACAGGTTCGCGGGCTTGAGATCGCGATGGATGATGCGCGCGGCGTGGGCCAGCGCCAGCGCGTCACAGGCCTGGAGGATGTACTCGATGGAGTCGTGGACCGTGAACGTGCCCTTGCGCTCGAGCAGCTGGTTGAGGTCTTCCCCCTCCAGGTACTCCATGACCATGTAGGGCGCGCCGTTGTCGAGGGTGCCCACGTCGAGGACCCGCGCCACGTGCTCGCTCTCGATGCCGGCGGCGGCCTTGGCCTCCCGGTGGAAGCGCTCCACGAAGTCGGGCAGGAGCGACACGTGCGCGTGAAGGAACTTCACTGCCACGCGCTGCCCCAGGACCTCGTGGGTCGCGGCCGCGACGATGCCCATGCCCCCCTCGCCGAGGACGCGCTCTACCCGGTATTTGCCGGCCAGAAGAGACCCTTCGGAGACGGGGAGGCTCATGGCTACTCCAGCTTCCGGCGGTAGACGGCGCCCTTGGTGACCTGGTCGTCGCGGACGATCCAGTACACGTAGGCCGCGTCCACCGCGACGTCGTTGATGCCGGTGGCATAGCTGCCGGTCTTGGGGGCTACCCGAACCGGCGTACCGCCGGCGCGCGGCACCGCGTACAGGACGCCGAGGGCGCTGTAGTAGACGTTGGTGCCGTCGCTCGCGACGCCGTTGGGAATCGCCTGCGCGGACGCGAGATCGAGGTTCTGGGCCAGCGCAGCAACAGCGGGGGTGGCAGCGGGATCGTACCGGTACACCGCACCGGTGGCGCCGCCACCGTCGGGAACCCATGTAAAGTACAAGCGAGTGCCCGATGACGTCATGGCCCCGATGTGGCCGCCGGCCTGCGGTGCGGGAACGAGCACCGTGGGGGGAAGTCCATCGCACGCCGGTTGATTGCACGTCCGAATGCTGCCGTCGCCGAGGCCGATGGTGGTGCTACCGCCGAATCCGAGGACCGCAGTGGCTGGGGGCAGGGAGTACTGCCCGAGGCCGCCATACGTAGAGAACCCGCTGCCGTTCTCGGTGAACACGACGCCGAAGGTGTTGGAGGTGCCGATGTACACGCCGGTGGTGCCGCTCGCGCCCAATCCGTTGAAGGTCGGGGCGCCGACGCCCGCCACCACCGCCGGTCGCGTCTGCGCCGTCCCGCCGATGTCGACCACGTAGCCGTTGCCGCCAGTTGCCGTGAACAGCGTGGTGGTGGCGCCGCGCACGACGTAGCGAAGTCCAACGGGGTTGCCTGCAGTGGTCTTGAAGATGCTCTGCGCGGGCCGCACCGTGACCTTGAGGATCGCGGGACCTGCGGCGGCCACGTACGCGTCACCGCCGGTTGCCACCACGCCCGCGGGGGCGTCGAGGTTGTCGGCCAGGAGCTCGATCGGCTTCGGGTCGAAGGGGGCGTCGGGCCCGCCCTCGGTGGGCCCGCCGTCGGGGGCGACGCCGCCGGTGCAGACGTTGGTGCTGGTGGCGCTGGCCGGGCCACAGAGCGGCGTGACCTTCGACTTGGGGGCGCATCGGGTGGAGCCGATGACGTCGATGACGCGCTCGATGTTGGGCGTGTCCGCGAGCACCTTCCGGCACACCGCATTGGGGAGCTGAAGCCGCTGGTTCGCGAGGACGGTGACGCCCACTTCACCGAACTTGGCGACGGCGTCGAAGTCCAGGGGAATGAGCGAGCCGGCGCCGGTGAGGGTGCCGATGCCGGTGGTGCGGAGCGCGAGGTTGGTCTTGGCCCCTAGGGAGGCGACGGTGCAGTCGTCTTCGACCTTGAGCGTCTTCGCGTCGGCGAAGCAGCAGTCGACGTCGAAGCACTCGCCGGCGCTCTTGACGCCCTTTTCGGGGGCCGCGCCGCCGCCATAGATGGTGGTGGGATCGTAGACGTCGAAGGCGCTCGCGTCGCTGAGGTCGAGGGTGACGCACTCGCCACCGACGTCGGTTTGCCCCTCGCCGCAGCGGTTGGTGACGCCGGTGAAGGCGTCGAAGTCGAGTGGACGCACGCCGCCGCTGGTGTCCTTGGGGAGGATCGCCGCGCTGGCGGTGGAGAGCGGAAGGTTGCCGGCGCCGGAGCCCACGCTCAGGAAGTTGAGGGGCACCCGGAGCTGGCCCACGCGGTTGGGCGGCACCGTGACGGTCATGTCCCGGAGCACGATGGCCTTCTCGCCGGGCGCGTAGGCCACCGCGCGGATCTTCACCGGCTGCTTCGGATCGTCGGGGGCGAGCACCGCGATGCTCGCGGGGAAGAGCACGATGCCGGTGGGCGGCACGTCGACCTCCTGCGCGAACACCTGGCGGCCCGCTACCTTGATGTAGAGGCCCACCTTGGTGACGTCCTTCGGCAGCGACATATCGGTGCTGACGGCGAGCATCAGGGCCCCGCGTTGCGGCTTTTCCGAGGAGCAGGACGACGCGGCGGCAACGACGCCGGCCACGCCAAGAACCAGAGCTGCGGCTTTCTTAGAAACCCCCATAGTGGGTATGAAAGTACCACAGAACATGGGGGCCCAGGTCTCCGAAAAAACCTATCGGCCGCGGCGCAGTCGGGTTGCGCCGAAAGAGACTTTTCGCGCCGAGGCTTCGCGCCGCTGGAGCGACGGAGAGGCTCAGTTGGCGGCGGTGTCGGGCTTGGCGCCGGCGGTCTTCTCCG
>JABFRG010000398.1 GCA_013141295.1 Polyangiaceae bacterium | reverse complement strand
AGCTTGTGGCTCGCCATGCTGCCGGAGGCGGGCGAGGCGCTCTCGTCGCGGGCGATGCACGAGAGGGGCAGGCGGGTGCCCACCACGTCGCGCAGGTGCGCGTTGAGGAAGTACCAGGCGCCGCCGTTCTTGGGCTCTTCCTGGACCCACACCAGCGGCGTGCCGTCGGTGTACGGGTCGAGCACCTGGGCCAGGGCGTCGGTGAGCGGGTAGAGCTGCTCCAGGCGCACGATGGCCACGTCGTCCACGCCGCCGGCTTTCCGCGCCGCGAGGAGATCGTAGTAGACCTTGCCGCTGCAGAGGAGAACCCGACGCGCGCGCTTGGGGTCCACCTCGGCGTCGGGGATGACCCGCTGGAAGAAGCCGTGCGCCAGGTCTTCCACCGTGGAGACGGCCTCCGGAAGGCGCAGCAGGCTCTTGGGCGTGAAGACCACCAGCGGCTTGCGCAGCGGCCGCACCACCTGCCGTCGCAGCACGTGGAAGAACTGCGCCGGGGTCGTGAGGTTGCAGATCTGGATGTTCTCTTCGGCGGCGAGCTGGAGGAAGCGCTCGATGCGGGCGCTCGAGTGCTCCGGCCCCTGGCCCTCGTAGCCATGCGGCAGAAGGAGCGTCAGGCCCGAGAGCCGCTGCCACTTGTCTTCCGCCGAGACGATGAACTGGTCGATAATGACCTGGGCGCCGTTGGCGAAGTCGCCGAACTGCGCCTCCCACATGACGAGCGCCTCCGGGTAGTCGAGGCTGTAGCCGTACTCGAAGCCGAGGACGCCGGTCTCCGAGAGGGAGCTGTCGAACACGTCGAAGGTGCCCTGGCCCGGCGACAGGTTCGAAAGCGGCGTGTAGCGCTTGCCGGTCTCGGTATCGGTGAGCACCGCGTGCCGGTGCGAGAAGGTGCCACGTCGGGCGTCCTGGCCGCTCAGGCGAATCGGATAGCCCTCCACCAGCAGCGACGCGAAGGCGAGGTGCTCGGCGGTGCCCCAGTCGAAGCCCTTGCCGTCGACGAGCTTGTCGCGGCGGGTCTGGAGAATGTTCAGGACCTTGGGGTTCGGTGCGAAGCCGTCGGGCATCGCAGCGAGCTTCTCCACCAGCGCGACGAGGGTCTCCTTCGCGACGTTGGTGGGCACCTCCGCCACGTCTTTCTCGGCGCCGCCGCGGAACGGCTGCCACACCCCGCCCAGGGTGCTCGGCGGCTTCAGGAAGTCGCCCTTGCGCGCGTCGACCAGTGCCTCTTCGAGGTTGGCCTTGCTGACGCGTACGATCTCGTCGGCCTCCGCCTGGGTGAACTGACCGCGCTCCACGAGCTTCTGCACGAACACCGCGCGCACGGTGGGCTTCTGGTCGATGAGCTTGTACATGAGCGGCTGGGTGAAGCGCGGCTCGTCGGCCTCGTTGTGGCCATACTTGCGGTAGCAGTACATGTCGATGACCACGTCTTTGCCGAAGAGCTGCCGGAACTCGATGGCCAGGCGCGTGACCTGCACCACCGCCTCGGGGTCCTCGCCGTTCACGTGGAACACCGGCACCTTGAGCATGCGGGTGATGTCGGTGCAGTAGCGGGTGGAGCGGGAGTCTTCCGGCTTGGTGGTGAAGCCCACCTGGTTGTTGATGACCAGGTGGATGGTGCCGGCGGTGGAGTAGCCCTCGAGGCCCGCCAGGTTCAGGGTCTCGGGCACCACGCCCTGGCCCATGAAGGCGGCGTCGCCGTGGATGAGGAGCGGCATGACCACCCGGCGCTTGCCGCGGTCTTGCTTGGCGCGGACGCGGCCTTCGACCACCGGGTTCACGAACTCCAGGTGGCTGGGGTTGAAGGCCAGCGAGAGGTGCACGCTCTTGCCCGACGTGGTCTTCCAGTCGGCGGAGTAGCCGAGGTGGTACTTCACGTCGCCGCGGCCCAGGAAGAGCTCCGGGTTCTTGTCGTCGAAGGCGGCGAAGAGCTCCCGCGGGTTCTTCCCCATGATGTTCACGAGGACGTTGAGGCGGCCGCGGTGGGCCATGCCGAGGACGATCTCGTCCACGTTGTGGGCGCCGGCGGACTCGATGAGGAGATCCAGCATGGCGATGCTGCTCTCCGCGCCCTCGCAGGAGAAGCGCTTGGCGTTCTTGAAGTTCGTGTGGATGAACTGCTCGAAGGTCTCGGCGTCGGTGAGGCGCTTGACCACCCGGGTGAGCTCCGCCTTGTCGAGGGAGCAGCGGTTGCGCGTCTCCTCCATACGGTTCTGGAGCCACTCGCGCATCTCCGGCTCTTCGATGTGCGTGAACTCTACACCGATGGAGCTGCAGTACGTCTCCGACAGGTGCGAGACGATGTCGCGGAGCTTCGCGCGCTCCGGCAGGCCGGCCACGCCGGCGGTGGGAAACACCGTGTCCATGTCGGCGCTCTCGAGGCCGAAGATGGAAAGATCGAGCTCCGGCGCCGCGTCCGGCGGGGTGCCGAGGGGATCGATGCGGGCGAAGAGGTGACCGCGGACGCGGTAGGCGTTCACGAGCTGGAACACGCGGGCGCGCACGGCGGCCTCGGTGAGCACCGTGTCGGCGCGCAGGGCCGCAGCACCGTTGCCGTTGCCGTTGGCGTACACGCCGTTGCCGTTGGTGTAGCCGGCGCTCGGGCCGCTGGCCTTCTTCTCTTGATCCTCGAAGAAGGTGCGCCAGGTGGGCGTCACGGCCTCCGGGCTTTGCCGCCAAAGGTTGTGCAAGTCCTCGACGTAGCCTGCGTTGATCCCGAACTCTTCGAACATGATGTGCCTGCTCGCCGCCTGGGTGAAGCCAGGGTGGAAGGAGGGGGGAATGCGAGCGTTATCGGCACGATCCGAAACGCCGCCAAGGCCCCTTACGTTACGCGAAATAGGGTGTTCTGTGGCGCACAATCTAGGCCCGCGCGGGCCGCTTCGCGACGGTTTCTCGCACCTATTCGCACGGCAATTTGCCGCAGATCGCGCATTTTTTCGCGCGAGCTCAGCGGGAGGACTTCTTCGACTGCACGAGCCAGGCGGAAAGATCGGCCGATTCGTCGAGGGCCACGAGGATGGCGTCGACGGTGATGGCCGACACCACGGTGCCCTGGGGGGCCACGTGAACGCCAGCGGCGTCCTTCCACACGATGACCCGAACCGCCTGGCTCTGCCTGAGCGTGGGCGGCACGAACTCCGGGACCTTGGCGCGGGCCGCTTCGGCGGTGGCCACCACGCGGCCGATCTCGAAGTTGCCGCCGCTCGTGGAGACGGTCATCTCGTCCTCCGCTTGCCAGGCGATGGGGCCTGGCGGCGGCGCGGTGCCGATGACCTGGATGTCGACGTTGCCGTCTTGCACCGAAACGCCCGCGGGGACGCTGCTCGCCGCGCGCGGCGCTGCGGTGATGGGCGCGGGCTCTTCGGAGCCCGGACGTCGCGGGACCTCGACCGCCGCGGTGCGGCCCAGGTCTTCGGCGGTGGGGCGTCCGGAAGCCTCTTCCGGCTCGATGTCCGGCACCACCATGAACGACGCGGTGGTGTCCGGCGTGGTCATGGCGGGCCCGGGGC
>JABFRG010001028.1 GCA_013141295.1 Polyangiaceae bacterium | reverse complement strand
GGTGATCGAAGGCCGCCACCGAGCCGCCCTGACGATCGAGCGCGAGCCCGGTGAGCCGCGCGCGCTCCATGGCGAACGAGAGGAGCCCGGCCGCATCGAAGATGTCCAGCGTGAGGCGACAGTCTTCGAGGTTGTACTCCGCGAGCCGATCCGGCTCCTCGGCGTGCATGCGGCGAATCTCCGCCACCGGGTCGCCGGTGTGCGCGATCTTCTTGCCGCGGCCGAGCAGCTCCTGCGCCACGTATTCCAGCGTGTAGAGCTCGAACGAGAACGTCGCCGACTTGAGGGTGGCGATGCCGTCGAGCACCACGCGACCGGGAACCCGCGCCGTGCTCGGCCGGGAGCGCGAGGACCCGGGAAGCACACGCGCGCGCTCCCCGGCGCGACCGATGGCGAAGGGCACCTGCAGCGCACGCGCACGCGCTTCGAGCATCGTGAGATCGAACTCGGTGACATTCCAGCCGCAGAGCACGTCGGGATCCTGCGCCACGATATCGGCGCACATCCGCTCGAGCAGCTGGCGCTCGTCGTGCACGAAGACCACGTCCTCCCGGGCCAGCCCTGCGTTCCACGCAGCGGGCGAGGCGCCGCGGACGATCACGCGCTGAAAGTCACGGGAGGCCAGTGCCACCGAGAGGAGCGGTCCGGTGAGCCCATCGGTCTCGATGTCGAGCGCGAGCACCGAGAGCGGCACCACGCCTTCGGCGCGCTGGACCCGGGGATTTTCGAAGAAGACGACGCCGGCCCGCTCGGTGGCCTCGCCCTCGATGCGCAGGGCCCCGGTAACGAAGCGCTCCATGAGGAAGCGCTCGGCGGGCTTCACGTCGGCCTCGAAGGTGCGCACCCGCGTGTCCTCCAGCCGCTGCCTCTCTTCCACCAGGCGTCGCTGGGCGCGAAAGTAGAGCGCGTCGACCGGCTCGCCATCGAGGCTCTCGAGCGGTCGCGAGACCCGGCGCCCGGCGTGGGTGAGCGCGCCGCGCGGAACGAACATCACTGCCTCCTGCCCAGTGAGACGCACCCGTACCGGCGCCTCGGGCGCGCGGCACCACAGGACGATCTCGACGCCGTCGGGTCCGTCGCGCCACTCGCGCGAGAGGAGGAAAGCATCCATGCGGCGCGCCACCGTCGGCATCACCGTCCTCGTAGCACTTCCGCTAGAGCACTGATCAGTTTGAAGACCGAGGATTTTGGGGGAGTTGCGAGCAGCGCAAGGCGCGACGACGACACCTACTGCTGCTAGGTGAGGAGGAGCAACGCAGCGGTGCGACGCAAATCCCCCAAAAGCCGACCGATTCAAACTGATCGGTGCTCTAGCCCTCTGCTCAGCGCTCGGTGGGCGGCGGGCGGCTCATGTCGAACATGTCGGCGACCATCTCGTAGGAGCGCTTGCGCGCCTCGTGATCGAAGGCCGAGGTCACGATCATGAGCTCGTCGGCCCCGGTGGCCGCCACGAAGCGCTCGAGGCCCGCGCGCACGGTTTCGCGGGAGCCCACGATGGAGTGGGTGAGCATGCTGCCGGCGGCGATCTTCTCCGCCGGCGTCCAGTAGGCGTCGATATCGTCGATGGGCGGCTTCTGCAGCCCCCGCGTGCCGCGATGGAGATCGGTGAACGCCTGCTGCAGCGTGGTGAACATGCGCCGCGCCTCGGCGTCGGTGTCGGCGGCGATGACGTTCACACCCGCCATGGCGTGGGGCTTTTGCAGCTGCTCCGACGGCGCGAACTTCTTCCGGTAGATGGCCAGCGCCGACTCGAGCGCCGCCGGGGCGAAGTGCGAGGCGAACGCATAGGGCAAGCCGAGGGCCGCCGCCAGCTGCGCGCCGAACAGGCTCGATCCGAGAATCCACAGCGGAACGTGGGTGCCGTAGCCCGGCACCGCGCGAATGCGTTGCCCGGGCACCTCGTCTCCCAGGAGCACCTGCAGCTCCTGCACGTCTTGCGGGAAGTCGTCGGAGGCCCGCGGATCGCGGCGCATGGCCCGGAGCGTGAGCTGATCCGTGCCGGGCGCGCGGCCGAGGCCGAGGTCGATGCGCCCCGGATAGAGCGACTCGAGCGTTCCGAACTGCTCGGCGATCTGCAGCGGGGAGTGGTTGGGCAGCATGATGCCGCCGGCACCCACGCGAATCGTCGAGGTTCCTCCGGCCAAATAGCCGATGACCACCGAGGTGGCGGCGCTGGCGATGCCCACCATATTGTGGTGCTCGGCCACCCAGTACCGGGTGTAGCCGAGCTTTTCCGCGTGCTGCGCCAGGTCGAGACTGCGATGCAGCGCATCGCGCGGCGTCTGGCCTTCCACCACCGGGACGAGATCGAGAATCGAGAGCGGAACCATGGCAGTCTCCCTACCGCAACCGGCGGGGCGGCACCCAGCTACGATGGTCCAGCGCGCACTTTCGTTGCGGCGGAGCTACCGAAACGCCGCGGCGTTCTCTCGCGCCCACGCCCCGAAGGTGCGTGGCTTTCGCCCGAGAATGCGCTCCAGGTCCGGCGAGACCGTGGCAGCGCCGCCGGCCTTGATGTTGGCCATCACCTCGAGCATGCCGGTGACCATGGGCTCCGGCATACCCATCTCGAGCATCGCGCCGCGCGCGGCGTCCGGGGGTACGTCGACGAACCGCACGGGCTTTCCCACGGCCTCACCGATGCGCGCCACCTGCTCGCCGAAGGAGAGCGCGTCGGGGCCGGTGAGCTCGTAGCGGCGGCCCTCGTGGCCCGGCTGGGTGAGTGCCACCACCGCGGCCGCGGCCAGATCGTCCGGATGCACCACCGCGACCTTGCCGTCTCCGGTGGGTGCGAAGGCCGCACCTTGCTCCTTGATGGTGCGCGCCCAGCCGAGCGCGTTGCTGGCGAAGCCACCGGCGAGGAGGATGGTCCAGGGGATCCCCGACGCTTCCAGGTGCGCCTCGACGCCCCGGTGCCAGCCGCCGATGGCGAGCGCCTCGCGGCGGGGCCCGAAGCCCATGGACGAGAGCTTGACCACGCGGCGCACCCCCGCAGCGCGGGCTGCGTCGATGGCGTTGCGCTCGAGGGCGTCGGGGCCGGTGGTGACCAGGAAGACCTTCTCGATGCCGGCGAACGCAGGGGCGAGCGTCTCCGGGCGGGCGAGATCGCCCGCCACCACCTCCACCGAAGCGCCGAGCTGTGCCGCCTTGCGCGTGTCGCGCACCAGCGCGCGTACCCTTTCTCCGCGCTCGCCCAGCTGGGCAACCACCCGAGAACCGACCGTTCCATTTGCACCGACGACGAGAATCATGGCGTGACCTCCAATTGCCATTCACCATATGTCCACCGCGGAGGACCGTCAGTGCCTGCCAATCCAGAGAAACGATCCGATCGTCCAAACCACATGCCATCGCAGCCCGTGGATCCCTTCGCCGAGGTGTTCACCGCCAGGGTGCAGATCCAGCCGGGGCGGCAATGGATCGTGTGACTGCAAACGTCGGCACGCGAAGGTCTGAGCTTGCACGGCGCGGCGGTTCGATCGAAATGCGTCGATATGAAGGACACGGATGTGGC
>JABFRG010000405.1 GCA_013141295.1 Polyangiaceae bacterium | reverse complement strand
TGGTGATCCAGCGCGCGGCCACGCCGCCCGCAGTGCCGGTCGCTCCCGCACCCTCGATCACGGCGCCGGTACCCGAGCCCACGCTCATCGCCAACTCGCGATCCATCACACCCACCGCGTCGGCGTCCGACTCCGCGATTCCCACGGCGCCGCCCGCGCTCCCCACGTCGCTCTCGGTGCCTCCGCCAACCGCCGCGCCCTCGGGCACCTCCGCCGACGCCGATCTCGCAGCCGAACGCTCGCTCATCGATAGGGCACGGAGCGCGCTCGCGCGCGGTGACGTCCCCGCGTGCCTCGACGCCACATCCGCGCATGCCAAGCGGTTCCCCGCCGGACGCCTGGGCGAAGAGCGAGAGCTCATCGCCATCCAGGCGCTCGCCAAGGACGGGCAGATCGCCGTCGCGCGCGCCCGCGCCAATCGCTTCCGCAAGAGCTACCCCAAGAGCATGTTCCTCCCGGCCGTCGACCGCATCGCCCCGCCGCAGGAGTGAAGGCGTTCTTCGACGGCGAGTGGTGCTAGGATTTCCTGGATGCGGAGGTCTGGCACTCTTGCGTTCCTCGCGCTCCTGATCGGCGCCGCATCGTGCTCGCACACCGTCGACGTGGGGAGCAACGTCGGTGCCGACGCGAGCGCGGCCGAGGCCGGCGGCACGGCGTCCGACGCGGAAGCAGGAGCGCCGGGCGAAGCCGGCACCGCCGTGACACAAGCGGCCTGCGCCAGGGCGTGCGAGAAGGTCGCCAGCTGCGGCTTCCTCGAGGCCCGGAATCGTGCGGCGTGCGAATCCGAGTGCGTCAAGCGAGCGTATCCGTTCCAGCTGGACTGCGTGAACGCCATCGCGTGCGCGGATCTCGAGCGGGTCTGCGGCGGCAGCTTCGGCAGCGGCTCGGATGGCGGAACGTCGCCGTCCGTCGACGCCTGCCAGACCGGGTGCGATCAGCTCCACTTCTTCAGCTGCATCGACGCGAGCACCTTGGCCGCCTGCCGGACCAAGTGCACCACCGCCACCGCCACGCGGGACACCTTCAGCGCGTGCACACGCACCGCCGGAGGCGACTGCGCGCGAGGGACGGCCTGCCTCGGGACGCTTTGAGCGGGGCGGCTCTCCAATCCCCACCGAGTGGTGCTACGGTTTTCGTCATGCGGACGTCCGCCACTCTTCCTTTCGTCGCGCTCGTGCTCGGCGCTGCCTCCTGCTCACACACCGTCGACGTGGGGAGCAACGTCGCGGGCAGCGACGCCGGGGCACAGGATGCGACCACCGCCATCGACGCGGAGGCCGGGAGCCCGACCGATGGGGGTTCGCCTCTGGACGCAGAAGGCGGCGCAACGGGACCCTACTACGTCTTTCTGACGCGCGCGGTGTACGACGCCAACATGGGCGGTATCGTCGGCGCGGACGAGCGCTGTCAGGCGTCGGCGAAAGCGGCCAAGCTCAAGGGCGTCTACGTCGCATGGATCTCCGACACGAACACCGACGCCAAGGATCACGTCAAAGGCAACGGGCCCTGGCTCGAGCCCAAGACCGAGAAGGTGCTCTTTGCCGATCACGCCTCGCTGCTGGGCTTTCCGGAAGCCGCGTTGGTGCGCGACGAGTACGGCGATCCGGCGAAGGACCGCTGGTGGACCGGGACGTCGGCCAACGGCATTCGCAACCCGAAGAACTGCGCCGACTGGGCGTCCAACGCGCAGTTCCAGGGCGGGATGACCGGCACGCGCACCGGAACGGCTCGCCCCGGCAAGGAGTGGACGGAGGACGTGGCCTACTCCTGCCAGACGTCCGATCTGCAGAAGTACGCGCTCATCTGCCTCGGTCAGTGAGCGCGGGTCACTTCCGCCGAAGGTCGCACGTGTCTTCCTGATCCTGGACCGCCGGGAGGGTGTACGCGGACGTCCCCGCCGCGAGGAACGATCGGGAGGTGCCCACCTGCTTCTCGACCTGCACCGAGCCGTCGCCGTTCTCGTAGGCCAGGTAGAACGTGCAGGTCTTGCCGGCGGGGAGCTCGAACGCGAACCCTCGATGGGCGGGGGAGCGCGCACCCGGGAGGATCGGCCCTTCCGTGTCCTCGCATTCGGCCACCACGATCTCGAGGGGCGTGTACGCATCGTGGCACGCGCCGCGCACCGGGACGATGACGTTGGCCGTCCGATGCGGCTCGTACTGCCACGCGGCGGTGGTGACGGCACCGAGCGTGAGCATGGCGATGGCGGCACCGAGGCGTCGACGAAGCCGCTGCGGCCGGAGCTTGCGCTCGAGCTCCGCCTCGAGCTCGGTGCGGGCTTGCTTGGCGGCGGCCAGACGCTGGAGGAGCACCGTGGCCTCGGTCAAGGGCGAGGTCTCGCGATAGGCGGTCATCGGTGGCTCACCTTCGCGGGCACGGCGGACGGCTTGCTGGTCGGGATCGTCGGCGGCTCCGGGATCATCATCGGTCCGCCTGCCACCGGAACTGGATTCACCGGCGCATCCGACACCCGGCTGCGGGCCTCGGCGCTCGACTGGAGCAAGCGCGAAACCAGCGCATCGGGGCGCCGACCGAAGAACATACCGACGCTCGCCAGCACCGTCGCCGCCACGGTCATCATGGCCGCGGCCCACCGCAGCCGCAGCTTGCGGACGACGCCCACCGGGCAGTCGGCGGTGAGAATGGTGCCGTCGGTGCGCTGGTAGAACCGGACGCAGGGCAGCTCCGCCGGACCCTGGAGGAGGGCCTCCGCCTCGGCCCGGTTCATGGCGCTGACGTTGTACACGGACTTCTCGCATTGACCGCAGAAGCGCACGCGGTCGTCGCCCTTCATGGAGTCCCAGGGCACCGAGCACGGGCTTGCAATATACAAGCGATCGAGGACCGGCAGCGGGCGCCGCTTCTCGCCGGACCCGTGCGCCGCGTCGACCGCGGCGCGTGCCGCAGCCTCGTCACGGGCGGCGCGGGCCAGAGCTGCTCGGGTGGCTTCGAGGGAGGGCGAGGGGGTCATCGACCTTCGCTTGTGGCCAAGAACGGCGATCCGTCAGCGCCGCCGTCGTTTTGTGCAAGAGGCCAGAATGCTTGGGTAAAACGCTGGTGCGTCAGCCGCCCAGGAGGCGCATCACCAGCACCGTCTCGAGGGTGCGGGCGTCGAGGTAGAGCTCGAGCTCCATGCCGCCGTCGGCCGGCATGAGCTTGCCCTGCATGACGATGGTGACCACGACGAAGGAGCGTGGTGCCTTCACCTCTTCGGCGCTCCCCAGCGCCACCAGGTTCGGGAAGGCCGGCTGCAGCGTACCGCCTTGCCACGGGCGCGGAGCGCCGGCGCCCGGCGTGAGCGCCAGCACCATGCGCAGATAGTCGCCGTCGCCGAACCGGTAGTCGCGGACCTTGGGACTCTTCGCCAGGTCGAGGAGCGCAGGTCCGCACCCGGGACGTGAAGCAGGCGAGCGCTGCCGTGCGGGCGTCCTTGGCGCCTTTGCCGGAGCACGGAGCGCGACCAGCCGGCGGCACCGGCGCAACCTCCGTATCGCCGGCGTCGGGGCCCGCAGCAGCGA
>JABFRG010001008.1 GCA_013141295.1 Polyangiaceae bacterium | reverse complement strand
GCGTTAGGGTCAGGCCCCAACGTCATCCGTCGCGTTGACGCCACATCGTACGGCAGTAATATGATCGCCATACGCCATCGCGGCAGAGGTGATCATGAACGCAAAGGATCAGCAGAAGGAGCGCTCCCACGAGAGCATCCTGGCTTCCGCGTCGCGGCTGGTGCGCGAGCGCGGCATCGCCGGCGCGCGTGTGGCCGAGGTGATGAAGGGCGCGGGCCTCACGGTGGGCGGCTTCTACGCGCACTTCGCGTCGAAGGAAGCCCTGGTGGACGACGTGCTGCGCCGGGCGGCGGAGGAGATGCGCGCGCGCCTCTTCGAGAAGCTCCCGGAGCGGCCCGAGCAAGATCTCCTGGGCCTCGTGCTGCGCCGCTACCTCACGCCGGCGCACCGCGACGCGCCGCTCGTGGGATGCCCCATGCCGGCGGTGGTGGGCGAGATCGGCACCACCGCATCGGCCCACGCGCCGGTGCTGGCGGAGATCGTCGCGGCCATGGCGGCGGAGATGGAAGCCGTGGCGCACGCGCCCACCGAGGGTGGCCCGTCGAAGAAGCACCTCGCGCTCGGTCTGATCGCGCTCATGGTGGGCGGCCTGAGCCTCGCTCGGGCGCTAGCGGGCACGCCGCTGTCCGACGAGGTCCTCAAGGCCTGCCGCGCGGTGGGGCTCCGCGCCGCCACGGCCCGATGACTTATTCGTCCCAGTAGTGACGCATGAGCTCGCCCATCCACGGCGGCTCGCGCACCTCACCGCGGGGCCCGAAGGCGGCGACCCACGGCTTGAGGTCGAGGACCGGGGTCCGGTCCACCGCGTCGAGCCCCTGCACGTCGAGGAAGCGGCCGCGCACACCGAGCACGCGGCACACCGTGGCGCCGATGCGGTTCGGCCGGTTCTTCCCGCGCTGCGCGAAGATCCCGACCTCCGGCCAACGGGTTTCGTTCCGCGGGTGACGGGCGCCGCGCTCGATCTTCGCCGGGTCGACGCGGTCCATGAGGAAGAGCACCTCGACGTGCGAGAACGTCTCGAGGCCCCGGAGCGCGCTGTCGTCGAACTGGGCCGCGTCGAGCTCGATGGTGGCGCGCTCGGCGTCCCACAGATCGTCGCGAACCTCGGTGCGCGTTCCGTGGACCACACCGATGGGGCTGACGAGCTCGCTGCCGTTCATGCCCGGGTACCTAGATCCGCTCGATGATGGTGGCAATGCCCTGGCCGCCGCCGACGCACATGGTGACGAGCGCGGTGGCCTTGCCGGTGCGCTCCAGCTCGGCGAGGGCGGTGCCGAGCAGCATGGCGCCGGTGGCACCCAGCGGGTGACCGAGGGCGATGGATCCCCCGTTGACGTTCACCCGGTCTTCGTCGATGCCGAGGGCGCGGATGGTCTGGAGCACCACGCCGGCGAACGCCTCGTTGATCTCCCAGAGGTCGATGTCGCTCGCCTTCATCCCGGCCTTGCGCAGCGCCTTCTCGCTGGCTGGCGCCGGCGCCGTCAGCATGATGAGCGGCTCGCTGCCCACGGTGGCCATGGACCGGATGCGGGCCCGCGGCTTCGCGCCGTGCTCCTTCACGTAGCGCGCGGAAGCCAGCACCACCGCGCCGGCTCCGTCCACGATACCGCTGGAGTTACCTGCAGTATGCACGTGCTGGATGCGCCCGGCCTTCGGGTACGCCGCCTCGGCGATCTGGTCCAGCGTCTCGCCGGCCGGCCCTACCGCCGCGGCCCCCAGCTCGACGAAAGAGGCCTTCAGCGCGGCCAGTCCCTCGGCGGTGGTCTCGGGGCGGGGGAATTCGTCCTTGGCCAGCACCACGTTGCCCTGGGCGTCCACCACCGGCACCAGCGACGAGGTGAAACGCGCGGTCGCCTCGGCGGCGCGCTGCTGAGAACGGAGCGCCACGCGGTCGACGTCGGCCCGGGAGAACCCCTCGAGGGTGGCGATGAGGTCGGCGCTGATGCCCTGGGGCACCTGGAAGACGCGATTGCGGAGCGCCAGGTTGCCGCCGTCTTGACCGCCGCGGTCGGCGCCCATGGGCACCCGCGACATGCTCTCGACGCCGCCGGCCACCGCCAGGTCCAGCGCGCCCGAGGCCACCGCCATGGCAGCAAAGTGCACCGCCTGGAGCCCGGATGCGCAGAAGCGGTTGAGCGACACCCCCGGAACCTCGTTGGGCCACCCGGCGGCGAGCACCGCGTTGCGCGCGACGTTCGCGCCTTGCTCGTTCACCTGGGAGACGCATCCGATCATCACGTCTTCCACGTCCTTCGCCTCGAAGGTGCCTCGCCCATCCAGCGCGCGCAGCACCTGGGCCAGGAGCTCCTGCGGGTGCATGCCGGAGAGCGCCCCCTTCCCCGCCTTGCCGCGGCCCCGGGGTGTGCGAACGGCGTCCAGAATGTAGCTCTCGTTCATGACGGCTCCTTGGAAAGTACGATTATCATATTACGCACGTAATACGTTCCGTCAAGACACGGCCGCCGCCAGGGTTTTCCGGTAGCATGGCCCCATGCGTTCGCTGCCCGAAGCCCTGACCGGCATCTTCCTGACCGCCCTCGCCGCTTGCGCGGCGGATCCGCCCCCGGTGCGAACCGCGGGCGGTACACCGTACGCAGGGCCGGTCCCGGAGCCGACCTCGGGAACGGCCACGGTCTCGTGCGCCGATGCCGGGAACATGCGCAAGCTGTACGCGCGGCTCCGCTGGTCACCGGAGGTGGAGAGCGTCGCGCTCTACGCGATGCCGGCCAGCTACCCCGGTGGCCCGCCGGTGCCTCCCGGCAGCCGGCCGGTGCTGCGGCACATGGGCGGCACCCCCTGCAAGAGCGACGCATGCGAGGCGGAGCGCGATGCAGTGGCCCAGACCTTCACCGCCGGCGGCCAAGGGTGGGTCTACGCCGACGAGATGTTCCCGGACGGCTACTACCCCACCGCGCACGGCTTCGCGGTGGTGCGGCGCGGTGGCAAGCAAGTGCTGGTGACGACGCTCGACGGGCTCCGGGCGCATCTGGCCCGCATCACGACCGCAGACGAGGCGCAGGCCTGGGCCGCGATCCATCGCACCGGCGCCAGCTGCACCGGTGAGGGCCCCAACGTCGCGGCCGGCGAAGACTGGCACGAGCTCCGTGCAGAGTACACCACGTGCGTGGCGACGCCGGGCGGGCCCTCTCAGATGGCGCGCATGGCGGTCACGCACCGGGTATACGCCGATGGCCGCATCGAATCGGGCGCGCCCAAGGAGCTCGGCCGAACGCCCACCCACGATTCGTGCGCGACCCCCGGCCGCGTGCCGGTCGCAGGGCTGGGGTCGCTGGACGACGACGACGGATCGCTCGGCTCGCTGCTGGCGCGGCTGGCCCACGCGGAGGCTGCTTCGGTGGTGGCGTTTCGAGAGCTCGCCACGGCGCTCGCCGCCGAGGGCGCGCCGGCATCACTGGTGGCGCGGGCTCGCGAGGCCGAGAGCGACGAGGCCCGTCACGCGGCGCTCATGGGCGCCCATGCGCGAGCCCACGGGGGCGAGCTGCAGGAGCCGGAAGAACCCGAGGG
>JABFRG010000586.1 GCA_013141295.1 Polyangiaceae bacterium | reverse complement strand
AAACTTGCCGGAGACCTGCTACCTGACCTCGACCGGCCGCGTGGTGTGTGACCTCTACATCGCCGCCGTCATGCCTCCTGCGCTATTCAAAGACACCTTTCAGTGGGTAGGGCACACCTGCGCGCTCGCCGCCGACCAGCGCGCAGTCTGCTGGGGCGATTCCACGCAGCCGCCTGCTTCGGCGCGCTTCACGCGGCTCTTCGAGGGCTGGGCCAGCCGGCAAACCTGTGGAATCGACACCGACGGCAAGCTCTCGTGCTGGGGAGCCCTGGAGCGAGCCGACGAGCGTCTGCTGGGCCCCGCCGGGGCGACCAGCGATACCTTCAAGTCCGCAGCCATCGGGACGGCCAACGTCGCCGCGATTCGCTCGGACAACCAGGTCGTCGAATGGCGCGACCGAGGGCCCGCCGACGGAGAGCTCGTCGGCATCGTCGCCAAGGCCGTGACCGTTGGCGCCGGCTCGCATCGCTGCTTCATCAAGCTCGACGACACCGTCTCCTGCACCGGCATCGACCTGGCGAACCTCCCGGCGCTCTCTCCCCCGACCACATCAAAGTTCACGAGCATCTCCATCGGTCCCAAGGGACCCGCCTGCGGCGTGCGTACCGACGGCAAGCTCGAATGCTGGGGCCGCGGCTTCGCCGACACCCTGCCCGACACCACCGGCACCGAAACCTTCAAAGACGTGTACCTCCGCAACGACGGCGCCTGCGCCCTCCGCAACGACGACAAGCTCGTCTGCTGGGGAAACGCGAGCTCGAGCCTCCCCACGCTAGCCTTCATACCCTCGGCAGGCGCGCTGTAAGAGAGCATCGACCTGGCAGAGGGGCTCCCTCGCTTCGCTCGGATGACCGCGTGTTTCTTCGAAATACTGGTGCATCCTGCGCGTGAAGGCTCTTCGAGGTACCACCGCGCGCCTTGCTTCCGCGGCGCGAAGGCGCGAAACTACCGGCAGCGCATGAAGCGTCGGGGGATTGCATGAGCAGCTCGCGTTGGTTGATGTTGGCAGGGGTCCTCGCGGTGAGCGTCGTGGGGAGTGGTTGCGGTGAGGTCGAAGCGACGCCGCTGACGGAGCTCGACGCGCCGCGCTCGGTGGTCGCGAGCACCGACGATCCCAACGGGGTCACGGTGTCGTGGATGCCGCCGGTGCGCACGGAGGGATTGACCGGCTACCTGGTATTCCGCGATGGCTTCCAGATCGCGCGCGTTGCCCAGGTAGCGCCGCGGCGGCTCGTCGATACGCTTGCCCCCGAGGGCTCCTTCGGGATGCCTCGGGATCTCACGGCTGCCTCCGATATCGAGGGCGTGCGGCTGGCATGGTCTCCCGCGTCGGTGAAGGGGCCGGCGACCGCGCGCTACACGGTGCGTGCTGCGTACGGCGTGCTGACGGGGCCGGCGTCGAGCGAAGCGGTCGGAAGTCGCGCCCCCGCGGAGCTGGAGACCTACGAGCTCTCGCGCAACGAAGGCATGACGTGGCTGGCCGTGGGCAAGGGCCTTTCGTTCGTCGACCGCGACGCACCGCGGGCGGAGGTCCGCCTCGGCGGCGCAGAGGTGCAGTGGGAAGACGCGCGGACCCTCATGCACCTGCGCCTGAAGAACGCGCCCGTGGTCGGCGCAGTGCCGGCCTCGAAATACATCGTTCGAGCCCGCGGCAAGCGTGGCGTCAGCTTGCAAACGCAGCCGGTCGTGGGCTTCCGCGCCGGGGGGCGAGAGGGCGATCTGGTCTTTCAGTGGCAACGCGCGTCCGTCGACGTCGACAGCGCCTACCGCGACGTCCCCTCGGTCACCGGCCGCGAATGGGTCGATCGCGACGTGCGCCCCGGCAAGTTCTTCTGGCGCGCGGTGGTCACGAGCCCCTGGGCCGCCGGCCGGTCGGCCACGGCCAGCGGCGAAGCCTTCACCTTCCGGGAGATGAGCATCGGGACGGACACGCTCGCCGCGTGCGGGATTCGCAACGACGGCCAGCTTCGGTGCTGGGGGAGCGACGTGATCAAAACCGGCATTCCCGCGGGCTCGTTCAAGGCGGTCGCCGTTGGCTACGACCATGCTTGCGCGATTCGCGCGGACGACCGCCTCATCTGCTGGAGCGCCACGGCCCAGAGCATTCCAGCCGGCGCACCGACGACGCCCAGCCTCGAGCTCTACAAGAGCGTGGTGAGCCGGAATGACATCACCTGCGGCCTTCTGCTGGACGGGAGCGCGCGCTGCTTCAGTCGAGCCCCGTGGGTGCTCCAGCCGACGACGGAGAAGTTCAAGTCGCTCGTGCCTACTTCCGGAGGGGCATGCGGTGTGCGCTTGGACGACACCCTGTTTTGCTGGGGGCCCGCCCCGGAAGCGGTGCCCACGGCCACCGGCACGTTCAAGGCGATCGACGCGGAGTCCTACTATGGAGGCATCTGCGCCATTCGCAGCGACGACAAGGTCGTGTGTTGGAACATCCCGTCGCCTCCGAGCACGTCGTCGTTCCGCTCTGTGTCCGTTTCCAGCCGCTGCGGCTTGCGCACCGACGGCGAGCGCGAATGCTGGGGCCCAACCGGCTTCTCCGGCCCGACCGCGTTCAAGACCCTATTCGGCGGCTACCGGAGTGGATGCGGAATCACCCTCGACGACCGGATCTCGTGCTGGGGCATCGACTCCCAGTCCACGCCCACCGGCCCGACCCCGCGGCTCCCCTTTCTGGAGAGCGCCCGCGGAATGGCAGTCGCGCGGGAGTACTCGCCCGAGACTTGTTACCTGACCGCGACCGGCCGTGTGGTGTGTGAAGGCTACGTCGCCGCCATCATGCCTCCCGCCCTGTTCAAAGACACGTTTCAGTGGGTCGGGCACACCTGCGCGCTCGCCTCCGATCAGCACGCGCTCTGCTGGGGCGATGCCACGCAGCCGCCCGCTTCGGCGCGCTTCACGCGGCTCTTCGACGGCTGGGGCAGCCGGCAAACCTGTGGAATCGACACCGCCGGCAAGCTCTCGTGTTGGGGTGCCGTGGAGCCCAGGGAGCCGCTCCTGGGCCCCGCCGGACCCACCGCCGATATCTTCAAGTCCGTGGCCATCGGTACGGCCAACGTCGCCGCGATTCGCTCCGACAACCAGGTCGTCGAATGGCGCGACCGAGGGCCCACCGACGGCGAGCTCGTCGGCATCGTCGCCAAGGCCGTAACCGTGGGGGCCGCCTCACATCGCTGCTACATCAACCTCGACGACACCGCCACGTGCACTGGTCTCGATCGTGGCAACCTCCCGGCCCTCTCGCCTCCGGCCGCCTCCAAATTCACGACCATCACCATCGGACCCAGCGGCTTCGCCTGCGGTGTGCGCACCGACGGCAAGCTCGAATGCTGGGGCCGCGGCTTCGCCGACCTGCCGGACGTGACTGGCACCGAGACCTTCAAGAACGTCTATCTCCGCAACGACGGCGCCTGCGCCCTCCGCAACGACGACAAGCTCGTCTGCTGGGGAAACGCCACCTCGAGCCTCCCCACGCTCGCCTTCATACCCTCCGCTGGCGCGCTGTAGGAGCGTGCAAGCACGCCT
>JABFRG010000279.1 GCA_013141295.1 Polyangiaceae bacterium | reverse complement strand
CCCACTTCACGGTGGACTTCGTGGCCCCCGGCGACTGCAAGAGCGGCGCCCGCTGCAACGCGTCGCTCACCCTGCGCGCGCTCGAGGGCTACCACATCAACAACGAGTATCCGTACAAGTTCATCGCCAACGATGCGGCCAACGTGGACTTCCTCGGCAAGGAGGGGAAGACCTTCTCCAAGGCCGGCGGAGAGTTCGCGAAGACCGGCGAGACCACCGCGCAGATGAGCGTGCCGTTCCAGGCGAAGGCCGCCGGAACTGCCAAGCTCAGCGGCACCTTCAAGATGAGCGTGTGCTCCGAGGCGAACTGTCAGATCGAGACGCCCTCGGTGGCCCTCGACGTGCCCATCCAGTGAGGGGATAGATTCAGTCGCTGCGCACCACGAAGCTCGCGACCTTGGCTTCGACGGCGCGCACCGCATCGGCGGTGGCGAAGCTCTCGGCCAGCGCGATCTTGCCGTCGCGTCGCTGGAGAAAGCCCTGGTCCACGAAGGCCGGGATGGCGTTCTCGAGGATGGGGCTCACCACCGCTTCGCGGCGCTCGATCTCGCGATCGAGGTGCATGCGCTCACCCACCGCCAGCGCCTTCTTGGTGAGGTCCTTGATGGCGAGCGGACCCTTGAGCAGCACCGAAAGCGCGCGGCCCAGCACCCGGTAGCCCTCCACGAAGTTCTTCACCACCAGCGCGTAGGTGACGATGCGCTCGCGATCGCGGATCTCCACCGGCGAGTCGAGATCGTCAGGGGTGGCGTAGAGCTCGCCATCGTCCACCTGGGTGCGGAGCGTCTCGGCGAAGATGCGATCGAACGGCGCATCGGCCCGGAAGATGAACTCGTACTTGAAGAGCTTGGACAGCACCTGCACCCGCTCCTGGAGCGTGCGCACCGAGGGGCCAGGCGTCCCGGAGAGGAGCGCCGTCGCCACCATGGCCCGGGAGACGAAGAAGTGCACCACCGTGTTCTTCGCCTGGTCCAACGAGAGTCGCGCCGACTCGCTGACAGTGTAGAGTACACCCTCACCGGGCCGAGCCCTCCGGTCGCGGGTGCCGAGCGGCACGCCCTCGCGGTGCACCTTCAGGTGGCCGGCGCGGAAGAAGAGCTCGCACGCGCCGCGGATGGCGCCTTCGTGGAGCCTCGGGCCGTCGCCCAGGGAAGGGGAGAAGCGCGCGCCTTCGCGCCGGAGCAGGGCGGCCAGGGTGTTGCACGATCGCAGGAGCTCTCCGTGGCCGATGCCGCGGCGCTCGTGGGTCAGCAGCGCCGTCGCCACCAGCGCGCCCGGCGTCACCGCGGTCACACGGTTGATCTCGTTCATGACCCGGTGCCCGAGCCGGGAAATGATGGCGCGGCGCTTGGAAGGCGACAGCGGCGTCCCCTCGCTGGAGGGCGGGGCACCCACCTCGCAGGCCACGTCGTCGAGCGTGAGCGGCTCGCCGAACTGCACCGAGACGCGTCCGTACTGGCGGGTGAGGACGCTGGCGGTGCGCAGGAGACCGCGCACGTCCTCCTTGCTCTTCTCGCCGCCGGAGATCTCGTGGACGTACGCGTCTTCCTCGACCATGCGCTCGTAGCCGATGGAGATAGGGCAAAAGTGGATGCGCTTGGTGGGGGTGCCGAGGGCGGCATCGACCACCATGGAGAGGAGGCCGAGCTTGGGCGACAGCAATTTGCCGGTGCGCGAGCGCCCACCTTCCAGGAAGAACTCGATGGGGTAGCCGTCCTTCATGAGCCGGCGCATGTAGGCGTCGACCACCGCCGCGTACAGGCGATCGCCCTGGAATTTGCGGCGAATGAAGAAGGCGCCGCTGCGCCGGAACACCGGTCCCAGCGGGAAGAAGTTCAGGTTGTCGCCGGCGGCCACCAGCGGAACCGGCATCTTGGCCCGGAGGAAGATGCGCGAGAGAACGATGTAGTCCACATGGGACTTGTGGCTGGGCAGGAGGATGAGCGTGCCGCTCTTGGAGAGCTCGCGCAGCCTTTCGAGGCCCGGCTCGTCCACCTCGAAGCCGGCGTACATGCGGGCCACCGTGGCGTCGAAGGCGCGGTCCATGACGGCCATGGCGTTCATGTCGAGGGTCGACTCGAGCTCGGTGACCATGTCGAGGGCGCGCTGGGTGATGATGCGTCGCTCGTCCTCGCCGGGCCCGCTGAGATCGCCGATGATGCGCTGGAGCTTGGGGCTGCGCACCACTTCCTCGCGCACCCGATCCGCGGGCTTCTTGGTGGGGCCGGTGACCGATTTGCGCTCCCGCTCCAGGCGCCGCAGGAGGCCATAGGTCATGCGCCGGATGCGGGCGTCGTCTCCTGCGTCCTCGCCGTCGGCCTCCAGGAACGCGCGCACGTCGAGGGGCTCGCCGGCGCGCAACGTGACGTGCCGATAGTTGAGGAGGAACTGCGTGATGGTCCGCACCTTGCCCGGCCACTCGCGGGGACCGAAGAGCATGTCGAGCGCCGAGTGCTTGGCCTCGTCGGGGTTGCGCGACCAGATGAACACCTGCGGGCAGAGCAGGATCGGACGCTCCGGATGCGCCCGCTGCACGTCGAGCACCGTGCGGAGGAACGCGTCACCTTCGATGAGCCCGCGCGAGCCGCCGAGCAGGGTCGGTGGCCGTTTCAAGAACAGCGCCGCCGAGGCCCCACCCTCGAGCGCCCGGCGTAGCTCCGCGGCGTCGTCCCAGGGACGAATGGACCGGGAGATGGCGTTGAGCCAGCCGCGACCCATGGGCTCCAGCAAGAAGAGCCCGGTGTCGTTGGCGAAGCGAATCTGCGGCAAGTGCTCGCGCTTCGTCAGGTAGTCGAGCGCGAGAAAATCCACGAACGACAGGTTCCGCATCACGTACACGACGGTGCCGCGGCTCTCGGCCTCGCGCACCCTCGCCGCCCACGCCGGGTCCACCTGGACGTGCTCGAAAAAGCGCCGGTAGAGGAGCGCCAGGATGGGGTTGGGATCGTAAGGGGCGAGGGGCCGCTCCGACATGATGCCCCACCGTACCGAAAGCCGCCCCCGTGGAGCGAGCCCAAAGCGCATCCGTGGCGCCGTCCGATGGAACGACGACGCCCGCGGGCAGCTTGCTCACGCGGGCGTCATACGTGTGTCACGCGACCGGCGGACTAGCCGCCGAAGGACTTCTGCGCCACCGCGATGATGCGCTTCGAGGTGTCGCCGCCGAGGCCGGTCTTCGACGCGTAGGGCCAACTGAAGTTGAAGCTCTGGACCTGGTTGCACGAGAGCGAGACCAGTACGTCGTTCTGCGGGCCCTGGCCCTGGAACGAGAAGCCGAACTCGGCGTACATGCACTGGGCCTTGGGGGCTTCGAAGTTCTTCTCTTTGCCGAAGATGTCGTAGACCTCGTCCTTGGTCTTGTCGTCGGCGAGCTGCATCCAGCCGAGGATGCGGAAGTTGTGGAAGCGCGCCGTGGACGCGGTGGCGGCCGTGGCCGGGGCCGCGGTGCCGGGGATGAGGCCCGGCGGCAGGAGACCCGGCGGGAGCAGCGATGCACCGGCCTGAACCCACTGCTGGAGCTGGGGCGGCA
>JABFRG010000804.1 GCA_013141295.1 Polyangiaceae bacterium | reverse complement strand
GGTGCGGAGGCCGCGCGCCAGGAGCCACGACTCGAAGGGACCGAGCACCGGGCCTTCCTCGTGGCGCAAGGTGGCGATGCGGCTCCAGAGGTCCGAAGGTTCTCTCGCCACCAGAACGCCCGCGAGGACGTCGCAGTGTCCGTTCAGCGACTTGGTGGCGGAGTGCATGACCCAGTCGGCGCCGTGCTCCAGGGGCCGGGTGTGAACCGGGGTGGCGATGGTGGAGTCGACCGCGAGCAGCGCGCCGCGGGCGTGGACCAGCGTGGCCGCGGCACGAAGGTCGGTGATGTCGACGGTGGGGTTCGCTGGCGTCTCTGCCCACACCAGGCGGGTCTCGGCGCGCAGGCTGGCCTCGAGCGCGCCGGTGTCGGCCATGTCGCAGAACGTGACGTCGAGGTGGCTTCGGCGAAGCCACCCATTCAGTGCAAAGTACATGGTCTTCGGCGCGACCACGTGGCTGCCCGGAGGCAAGGCGCGAAAGAGCGCAGTGGCCGCCGACATGCCCGAGGCGAAGAGCATCGACGCAAACCCGCCTTCCAGCTTGGCCAGGAGCCGTTCGGTGGAGACGCCGGTGGGGTTTTCGTCCCGCGTATACACGCGTCCGCTCACGGGCTGGTAGTTCGGCCCGCGCTGGTAGGTGGTGCTCGGCGCGATGACCGGGACGACCCCGCCGAAGGGGGTCGCCGTCACGTCCTCGTGGTCGCCCCCTTGGGCAACCCGCGTCTCGGGTCGCCTCATAGCTCGGCGCGAACGAGCACGAACTTGTTGCAGAGCTTCTTGTCGGTGATCTCGCGGTACGACTTGGCGCCCACTTCGGAGCGGAGGCCTCCGGTGCGAGAGTGCTCGGTCACGAAGTACATGACCTTCTGGCCCTTGTCCTTCTGCTGCTTGATGTAGGCGGTGAAGGCCGCCCCCGACGACACGAAGGCGGGGATGCGGTTGCTGGTGTAGAAGTTCTCGCCTTTCCAGTTCATCTGGTAGGCGACCAACTGCTCGTCGGGGCCGTGGCGGTCCTTGTAGTAGGCCTCGATGACCTCGCGCTGACCCCAGTGGGGCGACACCTTCACCATGTAGACGTCGGTGCCCCAGAAGGCCACCACCACCGCGAAGGCCGAGAAGAGCACGGCCGCCTGGCGGCGCACCGCCGGGAGGGCCAGCAGGAAGGTGAGGGCGACGGCGACCAGCGCAGTAGCCGTGAGGGTCGCGGTGAAGTCCAGGTCTTCCACCGGCCAGGGGCGCCGGTAGTTGTAGGTGAAGAGCTGGAGGAAGCGGATGGCCCCCGGTTGGTCCGCGGATTCGCCCTTGGCAGCGAGATCGCGGCCCACCAGGACGAGGGCGAAGAGACCGGCCACTACTGCCGCGCCCACCACCAGCTCGACGTGGCGCTTCTGCCGGACGAGCGCATCGGTGCTCCCGGGCACCATGACGACGCCGCCTCGGAACGGCGTTCCGCCGGTGACGGTGGGAACAGCCCTCCCTTGGGGCTCCGGTTCCTTCGTGTAGAATACACGAAGCCAGGTGATGATGCCGCCGATGACCGCGAAGGTCACCGCCAGCGCGATGCGCGGCATGGCCCCGGCAAGCTCGCCGGATGCAGGCTTGTTGCCCAGGAAGGTCCCGGGCCAGGCCAGCGAGACGCCGAACACGGCCAAGAGCGCGAGGACCACCGCGGACCCGAGGAACAGGACCAGCGAGCGACCGCTCGGTACCAGGCTGCCCTTGCCCATCATGTCGTCGAGGGCGATGCCCACGAGCATGGCGGTGGGGGGTACCGCAGGGAAGATGTAGTGGTGGAACTTCGTGCCCATGAACGAGAACAGGAAGAACGACAGCACGAACCAGAGCACGAGGAAGACGCCGCCACCGCGCGACGCGGTGTCGCGACGGCGGGCCCAGAAGGTGAGCCCGAGCGGAGCCAGACCCACCCACGGGAAGAGCGCGTACCCCAGCTGCCAGATGTAGAAGCGGAAGCTGGTGTCGTCGCCCTCGTTGGTGTCGTGCACGTGACCGAGGGTGCGGTTGAACATGTCGTGGATGAACAGGCGGTCGGTGAAGGGACTGCCGTGCCGCACGTACATGGCCACGAACCAGGGGGCCGCGACGCAACCGATGATGAGGATGCCGCTCCAGGTCTCGAACTTCAGGATCTCGGCGAAGCGCCGGGTGGAGAGCACCGAGAGGAAGGTGGCAGTGAGCGGGATGAAGATGCCGACCGGGCCCTTGCCCATGGTCGCGATGGCGGCGAAGAACCACGCGCCGATGTAGTAGAGGCGCTGAACCCGTCGTTCGCCGCGGTTCAGGTGCAGCAGCGCGCCGAGCGCCGCGGCCCACAGGATCGCCTGCACCATCGGCTCGAAGCCGAAGAGGAAACGCGTCACCGAGCTGGCGCTGCGCGGCGACATGGCCGGGAACGTCTGGTGGCAGGCCTCGTTGCCGGGCAAGCCGCAGTTGCCCGCGCTCCCGGACTGGAACTCGTCGAAGTGGAAGCGGATGCCGTGGGCGCCCGTGCCGTGGAGGACGATGTCGAGGTTGCGGGTGGCGAGGTAGAGGATCTGCGGAATCGCGCACAGGGCGACGGCGCCGAGGGCGAGATGGACGCCGGAGAGGCGCAGCGTGCGCGCGCCCACGTTGAGCGCGTAGAGTCGGGTCTTGCGCTCGGGGTCGGTGTTGAGGCCCAGCAGCAAGAGGCCCATCGCAGCCGTCAGCGGCGCGACGTAGGGCATGTCGGCCATGGTCTGGTGCGCCAGGAAGTACCAGTCCGGCATGGTGGCGAGCACGATGCCGCCGAGGAGGCCGGCGCGGCGGCCGAAGATGCGGGCCACGCCTTTGTAGATGAAGTACATGGCCACCAGCGTGAGGAGCACGTTGGGGGCGCGGACAATCCACTCCGGATGGGCCACCGGGTGCCCGCCGATGCCGATGAGCATCTGGTCCGGGGAGTAGTGGGTGCCGAGGCTGCCCATGGCGAGCGACTGCATCCAGAAGTTGAGGATCGGCTTCGACCAGAACCAGCCGTCCTGGGCCCACCAGAGGGAGATCCAGTCGTCGCGCGCGAGGATCTCGCGAGCCACTTCGCCGTAGTGCGTTTCCCAGGGATCCCACAGGGAGAACACGCCGAGCGAAGGCAGGTACAGGAGGCCGCCCAGCGCGACCACCCAGAAGCCGTGACGATGGAGGAGGGGACGCTTCCTCTCGTTCTCGTCGGTGGCCCATGCGCCGATCTGCACGCCCACATCGAAGATGCTCGCGATGAGGCCGAGGAAGCTCGCGGTGACCACGATGCCCATGAGCCACGGCGACGCCAGGCCCATGCCGGCCGCCGCCAGGGAGCCGAAGAACGCGATGAGAAGGGCTGCGGTGCGACCGAGCGGAAGCCCGAGCGCGGCCAGCGACAGCGTGGCGCTGGGCTCCGCGTGGGTGTCGTCGAAGGTGCCGAAGAGATCGAGGAGCCCGAAGCTGGCCACCGCGACGAAGAGGGTGCCCAGGGGAATGCCGAAGGGAACGTGGCCATCTTGCGCCATGAGCGCGAAGG
>JABFRG010001042.1 GCA_013141295.1 Polyangiaceae bacterium | reverse complement strand
ACCGTGTGTGCGGCGGGACGCTCGTGTCCCGCCGCACACACGGTGCTGGGGATTCCCGGGGCCCAAGCGGCAGCGCCGGTGCTCCCGCTCGCCTCCGATCACCGCACAATGCTCGGGGTCGCAGTGCCGGGCATCGCCCCGACCCAGGTGGGACAGCCGGGGCCAGGGCCCGCCGCGGGCCCCGCGCTCGGAGAGAGCACCGGCGGACCCCGACCGGTTCCCAATGCGATGGCCACTATGCTCGGGACCAGCGCGCCTGCGGGCCTCGGCGCCGCCGCCGCCGTGGGCACCCCGCCCGAGCAGCCAGGGCCGACCGGCCCCCGCGGGCAGACCGCGATGTTCCTGGTGCCGGAGCCCAAGCCCTTCGTGGAAGAGCCGCTGCCGTCGCGCCCGGTCATCGTCGAGAAGAAGAAGGGCGGCGTCTCGCTCGCGCTGGGCGTGGGGATCGCGGCGGTGGTGGTGCTCCTGCTCGGCGTGGGCATCTTCTTCGTGGCACGCGGCTCCGCGCCCATCAAGGCGTCGGCCGGCGTCGACGACACCGGCCACGACGTGCTCGCGCTTCGCTGTGAGGGCTGCCCCGACGGGACCATCATCAAGGACGGACCGAGCGCAGCGACCATCTCCAAAGGCGCGGCGCGCCTCGCGCTCGCCACGCCCCTGCGCGTGGGAAACAACGACCTGACCCTGCACGTGGACCGACCGGGTGTGGGCCGCGACGAAGAAGTGAAGCTGGTGGTCCCGGTCTCGTACCGCCTGCGCGCCGACGCCGCCACGGTGGAGCAGTGGCCCCCGAAGTTCGTGTTCCGCGCGGAGGCCGCCAAGGGTGTGCGCATCGAGGTCGACGGCGCGCCCGTCACCGTGGACGCCAACGGCGTGGGAACGTCGGAGCTTCCGTTGGGGGCGCTGGCGGAGGGCTCCAGCGACGCGGTCTCGGTGTTCGAGAAGGTCGTGCCCTACAAGGTCGTGCTGGTAGGCGGCGCCGAAGAGAAAGGCACACTCACCCTCCGCACCCGCGTGCTCCCGCTGAAGCTCGACACGCCCCGGGCCGACGCCTGGATCTTCGGGGGTACGGTGTCGGTCGCCGGGCAGGCCGCGCCCACCGCCAAGGTGTTCATCAACGGCGCCGCAGCACCGGTGGACGACCGCGGCGTCTTCGACGTGCAGGTGCCGGTGGGCGACGGGCACTTCGAGGTTCGCACCGAGCGCAAGGACGCGGCGGCCCGCGGCACGAAGGTGGCCATCCGCAAGATGACCACCGCCGAGCGCGCGGCGGCGCAGAAAGATTTCGAGAGCAAGGCCACGCTCAAGTACGCCGACTACGCAAAGGACGTCACGCCCCACATCGGGAAGAAGGTCGTGGTGGACGGCGACGTGGTGGACGCCCGGGCGTCGGGCAAGCAGACGGTGGTCCTCGTGGATCAGCGCGCCGGGTGCACCGGCGCCTGCCTCACGCGCGTCGTCGTGGGCGCGGTGATGACCATCCCCCGGGGCGCGAAGATCCGCGTGTACGGGCACATCTCGCGCAAGTTCGAGGGAGCCGACGGCACCAAGGTGCCGGAAGTGGACGCCGAGCTGGTGGCGAAGCCTCCGCGCTTCGAGCCCTGGCAATGAGCCCGCGCAGGCGTCTGCTCGGAGCGATTCTCTTGGCGGGCTTGGCGGTGAGCTCGGTGGTGCTGGCCGACCGCGTGGATCCCCTCGCGCCGCAGCCGGTGGGCGTGGGCCTTCGCCCGGCGCCATCGTCGGTGCCGCAGTCGAGCGTGCGCCTCGATTGGCAAAAGAACCTGGGGACCACCCTCCGCGGCGCACCCATCGGCACCGCGAGTGGCCGCGTGGCCATCGCCACCTTGGGCGGCGACGTTCGGGTGTTCCAGGAGGACGGAACCGAGGAGCCGCGGGTCGTGACGGGCATGGGCGAGGCCGGGACCCTGGCCGAGCTCACCGACGGTACGCTGGTGTTCGCCACGCCGAACGCGGTGGTCGGTGTGCTCGGGCGCAGCCTTCGCTTCATCACCCCGATGGCAGCGCTTCCCCTGCGGCCCCTCGCGCTCCGCTCCGGCGGCTTCGTGGTGGCCACGCGCTTGGGCCTCGCCTGGGTCGACGCGCGCGGGCGCGTGGAGAGCTCCATGACGCTCCCGGGTTCGGTGCTGGCGCCGCCGCTTCTCGGCCGGGGCCAGGTGCACGCCCTCGTCGCCGAAGGCGCCCGAACCTGGGTGCTCCGCGCGGAGGGCGCCCCCATTCGCCTGGGTTCCTTCCCCGGTCGCGCAGCGGCCTCGTCGTCGGTCCAAGGTGCGACCCTCGTCACCTCGGTGGACGGCACGCTCGTGGAGTTCGACCTCGAACGCCACACGTACGTGGAGCGTGCGAGCCTCGAGCTGGGCGCGGGTGCGGCCTCCGAAGGCGCGCGCTGGCTCCTCGGCACCCAGGCCGGTCGAATCACGCTGCTGGGGTTCGGCGAGGGCGGCGCCGAGACCGTGCGCGCGCCGCTCGGGGTGGAGCCCTTGGTGGACGGTGGGCCGTCGGCCCGGCCCCAGCTCCTCGCCGCGGGTCCCGGTGGTGTCGCGTTCCTCACCTCCTCCGGCGTGGCGGGGGTCGCGGTGCCGGGCGACGGGGTGCACTTCGTATCCGATCCCCTCTGCCTCCTCGAGCGCGGTGGGGCGGCCATCGGCCTGGTGGGTGAACGGGCTTTCGTGGTCGCCTGCGAGGGTGGCAAGCTCATCCGCCTGCGCGGTAACTGAGCGAGTCTGACGCTCCCGCGTGCGTGAGGGTTGAAATCCCAGGTTCGAAGCGCTATCTTCGAACTTCAGAGGATTCCCGAATGATCACCATCACCGAACGCGCCGCCTCCGAAGTCCAGAAGATCGTCCAGTCGGACCCCACCCTCGAGGGACAGGGCCTTCGGGTAGCGGTCAAGGGCGGTGGCTGTGCGGGCTTCTCCCACGACCTCTACTTCGAGGACAAGATCGGCGAGATGGACGAGGTCTTCGAGTCCCACGGGATCAAGTTCTACGTCGACCCCCTGAGCGTCCAGTACCTCGAGCAGACCGAGATCGACTACGTCGAAGAGGCTCACGCCGCGGGCTTCAAGTTCAACAACCCGAACGTCAAGGGTACCTGCGGCTGCGGCTCGTCGGTCAGCTTCTAGTCTGCCCCGCCCTGCCCCCGGGACGCACGCTCCTCGCAGCTGCGTCCCGCGTGCTTTTGTGAAGCCGTGATCTCCAAGCGCATCCAGCGGGGCTCCATGACCTACGTCGTGCACACGACCGAGGATGCCCTGCTCGTCACGACGGTGCGCGGCGCCCTGGGCATCAAGTCGGCGAAGCGTGGCTGTCGCGACGGCTCCTGCGGGAGCTGCCGGGTCCTCCTCGACGGCGCGCTGGTCTCGAGCTGCCTTGTGCGCATGGGCGACGTCGCCGACGGCGCGAGCCTCGAGGCGTACGAGGACGTGGCGCGAGAGGAGCCGGCGCGGCGCGCGCTTGCGCGGTTCGAGGACGAGCGCCCTACCCGCTGTGATCTCTGCGTGGGCGGCTTGGGGG
>JABFRG010000942.1 GCA_013141295.1 Polyangiaceae bacterium | reverse complement strand
GCGTCGCCGAGGATCGCGCGAAACACGACCTCGACGCCTTCCTCCGGGCTCGTTGCGCGGACCACCACGAGCCGACGTTAGTAGAACTGCGGGCGCCGAAGGAGCAAAAAGGTAACGATGTTATCGGGCCCGTTCGGCAGGGCTCGAGTAGGATGCGCGTCGCGTCATGGGCTTGCGCACGCGATGTGCGCCAACACGCGCGAGGGCGCGCGACGGGACGCGGGCATGCGGCATCCCATCCCGGGCTTCTGTCTCCGGACGAGGGCCTTCAGCGCTCCGGAAAACCCCAAATCACCCACGAGTTCGACTAAGAAACCGCTCCCGTGCCCGCTTCTTCTCCATCGTCTCCCCCGACCTCACTGATGGGGCAGTTCGTACGGCATCTCCCTCGGTACCTCTCGGGCGCGCTCTGCCTCGGGATTTTCCAGTACTTCATGAACCGCATCGACTGGGCATCCAAGAACGCCGTCGACGCGATCTTCGGGCCCGACGACGGGCGCCTCTGGTCCATCGTCGTTTACATTTTCGGTGCGGCCGTCACCGCGTTCATCCTGCGCGTGGCGAGTCGCTGGCTCATCTTCAACGCGGGCCGCGACGTCGAGTACGAGATACGCGGCCAGCTGCTCACGCGACTCCATCAGCTGGGCGCGGCCTTCTATCGGAAGATGAGCTCCGGCGACATCATGAGCCGGGCCACCAACGATCTGCTGCAGGTGCGGCTGCTGTACGGCTTCGGCATCCTCAACCTGGTGAACGTGGTCTTCGCCTTCGTGAGCGCGCTCCAAGTACTCTTGCGCATCCACGTAAAGCTCACGCTGGTTTCGTTCGTGATGCTGCCGTTCATCGTCGTCGCCACCCGTGCGTTCTCCAAGGGCCTGTTCCTCTCCACCCGGAAGAACCAGGAGTCCATCAGCGCGCTCTCCGAGCGTCTGCAGGCGAACCTCGCGGGCGTGCGTGTGGTGCGAAGCTTCGCCCTGGAGAAGTACGAAGAGCAGCGCTTCGACGTGGCGAACCAGTCGTACCTCGAGGCGAGCCTTTCGCTGGCGCGCCTGCGCGGCCTCATGGGCCCGGTGGCGGGCACCGCGAGCGCCCTGGGCATTCTCGCGTTCTTCGGCTACGGCGGACAACTCCTCTTGGCGGGCGTCGCCCAGGGCGGCATCAGCCAAGGCGACTTCTTCGCGTTCTGGCTGGCGCTCGGCCGCATGACCTGGCCCATCGTCGCCCTCGGGTTCTCGGTCGCCATCATCCAGCGCGGGCGCGCCGGGTTCGATCGCCTGCGCGAGATCCTCGAGGCGGAGCCGGAGGTGAAGGACGGCAAGCTGGCGGCGCCGGAGACCATCCGCGGCGCGCTCCGGGCCTCTTCGCTCTCCTTCGCGTACGGCGAGCGCAAGGTGCTGGACGACGTGAGCTTCGAGGTTCCGGCCGGCGGCTCGCTCGCCATCGTGGGCCGCACCGGCTCTGGAAAATCCACACTGGCCACGCTCCTCGCCCGCCTGTTGCCCACGCCGCCCGGTACGGTCTTCGTGGACGACTTCGACGTCTGCGATCTCCCGGTCATCACCACCCGTGCCAACATCGGCTACGCGCAGCAGGACGCCTTCCTCTTCTCCACCACCGTGGCGCGCAACGTAGGGTTCTCGCTCGACACGCCGGAGCCGAGCCAGGAGCTCATCGAGCACGCCGCGCGCGAAGCCCAGGTGTACGACGAGATCATGGCACTGCCGGAGCAGTTCGACACGGTGGTGGGAGAGCGCGGCGTACAGCTCTCCGGTGGGCAAAAGCAGCGCATCGCCCTGGCGCGCGCGCTGGCGCGCGAACCGAAGATCCTCGTCCTCGACGACCCCTTGAGCGCCGTCGACGCCAAGACCGAAGCGGCCATTCTCGAGGCCATCGATCGCCAGAAGAAGGCGCGCACGCTGGTACTCATCACCCACCGGGTAGCCGCCGCCTCCCGTTGCGACCGCATCGTGGTCCTCGATCAGGGCCGTATCGTCGAGCAGGGCACGCACGAACAGCTGGTGACCGCGGGCGGCATCTACGGCATCTTCGCCGAGGAGCAGAGCGCCCAGCGCGAGCTCGAGGCCTTCGAGGCCGAGGTGGTCCCGTGAGCGCCCGTTCCAAGAAGCAGCCGCCCAAGAAGCTCTCCCGCGGCGACGAGCGGCTCAAGGAGTTCCACGAGGAGTCGGCGCTGGGCAAGGCCTACGACACCCGACTCTTCAAGCGGCTGTGGCCCTTCGTGGCGCCGCACCGGGTGTTCATCTGGGTGTCGCTGCTCCTCTTGCTCTTGCTCTCGGCCATGAACCTGGTGCGGCCTCTGCTCATGGGCGAGGTGGTCAAGAGCGCGAGCGCCCGGGACGGCACCTCGCTCCTCCGCTACGGCGCGCTGCTCGCGGGCGTGGTGGTGGTGCTGCAGAGCCTCACCTTCGCGCAGACCTACATTTTGCAGATCGCCGGCGCCCGGGCCATGGCCGACCTGCGGCGCCACATCTTCCGCTTCATGCAGACGCTCGAGCTGCGCTACTTCGACAAGACGCCGGTGGGGCGCCTGGTCACCCGAGCGTCCAGCGACGTCGACGCCGTGGGCGAGCTGTTCGCGTCGGGCGTGCTCAACGCGGTGGGCGATCTGGTGTCGCTCACCGGCATCGTCATCACCATGTTGGCCCTCGACTGGCGCCTTTCACTCATCGCGTTCGCGGCGCTCCCGGTGGTCATCATCATCACCAACTTCGTGCGCCGACGGTCCCGAGAGGCATTCCGCGACATCCGCACCAAGACCGCTCGGCTCAACGCCTTCCTCAACGAGCAGGTCTCCGGCATCGCGGTCGTGCAGGCCTACGCCAAAGAGGCGGCCATGGCCGAGGAGTTCGACGGCATCAACGAGGCCTACCGCCAGGCCAACAAGCAGTCGATCTTCTACGAAGCGGTGCTCGACGCGGCCATCGAGATGGTCGGCACCCTCTGCATCGCCAGCGTGCTCTTCTGGGCCGGGCTTCAGCGCATCTCCGACCACCCGGTGAGCTTCGCGCTGGTGGTCACCTTCACCCAGTACATCAAGCAGTTCTTCGAGCCGGTGAGCATGCTGGCGCAGCGGTACACCATGCTCCAGAGCGCCATGGCCGGCGCCGAGCGCATCTTCCAGCTGCTCGACACCGAGGCGTGCGAGACGGGCAAGCAAGACGTCACCAGCCCCGACGGCGACGCGAACGAGGCCATGGCCCTCGAGAACGTCACCTTCGCGTACAAGCCCGGCGTGCCGGTGCTCAACGGCGTATCTCTGCGCATCGCGCGCGGTGAGCGCGTCGCCCTGGTGGGCGCCACCGGCGCCGGCAAGAGCACCATCGCCAGCCTGGTGCTGCGCCTGTACGACGCCAACGAAGGAGTGGTGCGCGTCCTCGGAAAGGACGTTCGCGGCTACGAGCGCCCCGAGCTCCGCAGCCAGTTCTCGGTGGTGCCGCAGGACGTGTTCCTTTTTGCGGGCACCATTCTTTCGAACGTGTCGCTCTCGCTGGGCGAGGCCGACCGCGCCCGCGCCGAA
>JABFRG010001182.1 GCA_013141295.1 Polyangiaceae bacterium | reverse complement strand
CCTTCATGGTGTCTTGCGCGATGTCCTCGACCCGTTGGGTGGGGATGCGCTCGACTGCGCTCTTGGCAGCGCGGAGCAAGTATCCAAGGCCCTCTTTCAGGTCTTCCACCGGTGCCCGCTTGGGGTCGTCGCTCATCACGCGATGATGACCACGAAACCGCCCCCTGTCCAGCGAGGGCGGCGGAGGGTGCGTCAGTCGGTGACGGCGAAGTACAGATTCACCACGGCGATGACCACGAAGAACACCGCCCGCAGGTAGTAGAAATCGGGGTCGCGCCCCAGGCGCTTGACGAACACCGCCTCGCGCCAGGCGAAGGCCCCGGCGGCCACCCACGCGAGAAAACGCACCCAGTGAAACAGCGGTTGCTCGAGCGCCGCCGCCAGCGCCACCGACGCGATGGCGACGATCATCGCGACCATGCGCATTTTCCCGGTGCGCTCCAGGCTTCGAAGGTCTTCCGTGTACCCCATGCGCCGAGCCTATCATCGCTCGGCGCCGTGTCGAGGGTGCGCTCCCACCCAAGCCATCCCTCCGTGGCCAGCCGTGCTACGATGAAACGAATGCCGCGGATCTGGTTCATCCTAGGATGCAGTGCGGCACTGGCCGCGTGCGAGTCCTTCGACAGCGCCCCGACGCAGCTCGATGCGGCCTTCGACGTCGTGCAGGAGACCGGAGCGCTCCGAGACGCGGGGACCGACGCGGACGGATCCGTCGACGCGGGCGACGGTGGCGACGCCGGCGCCCCGCACCTGGTGTTCCTCTCGTCGAAGCTCCTCTACGGCGACATGGTGTACAAGACCCAGGCGGGCAAGGACCTGTCGGGGGTCCCCGGCGCCGATGCCGCGTGCCAGGACGAAGCCAACGCGGACGGGCTCCTCGGGACGTATGCAGCGTGGCTCAGCACCGACGGCGAAGACGCCATCGACCACATCGGGACCTTCACGGGTCCGTGGGTCCTCGCCAACCGCACGGCAGTCCGCGTGGCGCTCGGACGCGGAGATCTGACGACCTCGCTCCGAGAGCCCATCGACTCCCTGGCCAACGGCGCCATTGCTACCGGCAATATGAGCACCTTCACGGGCACCGGCAGCGACGGCAAGCGAGCGGCTACCGCGTGCGGCAATTTCAAGGTGAAAGACGGCGCAGTGCTCGCGACCATTGGCGATCCGACGTCACGCAACAGGTGGACGGCAGACGGCAACCTCGCGGCCTGCAACGTGGCGCGCCGGGTCTACTGCTTCCAGCGCTGACGCGTTTTTCCAAGAGCTCCTCGCCATGGCGCGGTAGACACACCGCCATGCCGCAAGCCCAGGGAACCTTCGCCATCACCATGACCCCCGAGCCGCCCTACGACTCCGTGGAGGGCGTCGACCTCGCGCGGGTCGTCTTCGACAAGCAGTTCGAAGGGCCGCTCACGGCCACCAGCAAAGTGCACATGATCGGCGTCCGCGGTCCGGTTCGCGACTCGGCGGGCTACGTGGCCATCGAGCGCGTCACCGGCACCCTCGAGGGCAAGCGCGGTACGTTCGTGCTGCAGCACAACGGCACCATGAACCGCGGCGCCCTCTCGCTCACGGTCACCGTGGTACCGGCCTCGGGCACCGGCGAGCTGGCCGGTCTGTCCGGCAGCATGGGCATCCAGGTGGTCGACGGCAAGCACTTCTACGACTTCGCGTACGCCTTCGAGCGCTGAGCGCGCGGCTCAGCGGGTGAGCTTCCAGATGGTGTGGTTCTTCCCGCTGTGCGAGGTGAAGTACACGCCCTGGCCATCGGAGGCGGTGATGTTGTCGATGCCCTCGCAGGCCTGAAACGCCTTGGTCGGCGCGCCGCTGCCATCCTTGGGCGCGCGCATGATGTTCTTGCCGTCGACCCAGTACACATCGAGCGAATCGACGGCGATCTTGCGAATGCCGGACGTGCTCGAGATGACGCGAAAACCGGTGCCGTCCTTGCCGACGGAGACGAAGTTGCCGGTGGCCCCATCGCTCGCGAAGTACACGCGCGTTGCGTCCAGCGCGATGGCGGTGGGGCTCTCTGCCTCGCCCGAGACCATCCCCATTTCGGCGTTGACGTCGAGCGAGCGCGGGAAGCGATAGAGCCCCATCTGGCTCTTCTCGCCCACCGGCTGGTAGCTGAACGTGAGGAACACGTAGTTCTGGTCCGCCGCCATGTACGTGGTCATCGCTCCCTGGATGGCGGCGCCGCGCGCACCGTAGGTGGTCAACGCGGTGACCGTGTTGTCGGAGTTGTCTACGGCGGTGCCGTGCCGGTAGCGGAAGCCGCCCCACTGGTCCATGTACGCCGGCGTCTCCCAACCACTGTCGATGAGCTGCTCGTTGGTCCCCAGCAAGCTCATGTGCACGAGCTGCGTATCGCGGTAGTAGATGCCGGCCGCGTTCACGAAGAGGTCCTGGAACCGGTAGGCGAAGAGCGGAAGAATCGTGGCGGGCGCGCCGCCATTCACCGACAGAACGCTGATGGTCCCGCCCTCCTCGCCGGAGTAGAGCTTCCCCGCGTAGTGCACCATGAGCCGCGGCGCGGTTCCGAAGGTGCTGCGAATCACCGACGCGCGGCCCGCGCCGACATCGCAGGCGGTGCCGCCGTCGCTGCCCTTCCCGCCCTCGCTACCGCCGTCGGCAGCGGGACCCGCGCCGCCGTCCGCAGACGCCGCGGGCGAGCCCTCCGAGAGATCGACGCCGCTCGAGCCATCACTGGCGGGCGCGCCGGAGCAGGCTGCGTAGCAGGGAACGAGGGCGGCGAGGGCGAGCACGAGGTGGGAGCTGAGCTTCATGCCGGCCGTTCGACCGGCGACGGCAGAAGTTGCGTGGGGCCCGGCGATTTCGCCGATTTTCGCCGGGCTACCCCTCGTGTACCGTCGCACTATGAACGTATTGCCTTCGTCCTGGCTCCGCTCGCGTCTCGGCCTGTCGCTCCTGCTCCTGCTCGCGGCCACCGGCTGCGCCAACACCGCCACCGTGAGCTCCAACCTGCCGCTCCAGCGGGTGGTGGTGTACCGCAACGGCATCGCCTACTTCGAGCGCGGCGGAAAGGTCGACGAGCAAGAGGTGAAGTTCAAGATGAAGGAGAGCGAGGTGGGCGACTTCCTCGCGACCCTCGCGGTCATGGAGAAAGGCGGCAGCAGCGTGCGGGCTGCGGCCTTCCCCATCAAGAGCCCGGAAGACGTGATGGAGTGCGATCCCGATCCGCTCGCCGCCGTGCCGCGCCGCAAGATCCCGGGCGAGGAGCCGGAGCCGCGCTTGCGTGCCTGCACCGACCAGGAGCGACGGCACATTCGCGAGGTGGTGCTGCAGCTCGACGGCAAGCAGCACGATCTGCAGGTGGGCTACGTCACCGAAGCGCCGGTGTGGCGGCCTTCGTACCGGCTGGTGGTGGAGGGCAACGGAACCGCCTCGATGCAGGCCTGGGGCATCGTGCAGAACCTCTCCGGCGAGGACTGGAAGAACATCCGTCTCTCGCTGGTGGCCGGCGCGCCGCTGGCCTTCGAAGCCACGCTCGGCACGCCGGTGATCCCCACC
>JABFRG010000134.1 GCA_013141295.1 Polyangiaceae bacterium | reverse complement strand
GTGACGTTCACCAGGAGGTTCGCGATGTCGCGCTCGCCCTGCCGCGCCGCGTCCCGGCCAGAGGCGGTGAGTGTGTCCTCGAAGCAGTTGAGCACGCCCAGGCTGAAGGGACCGTGGCGCAGGAGCACGTTGTGCTCTCCGGGCGCCAGCGCGATGTCGCGGGTGAAGGTCTTGCGCAGCCAGGGAATCTGGTCGGCGAGCGGGACCTGCTCGCCGAAGGCCAGGAGGCGCATCTTGTCGTAGGGCTGCGAGAGCGTGCCGGCGTCGTCCAGGAGCGCCGAGTTGTAGGTGTTGCCCATGTCGCGGAGGATGAGCCCGGCGACCACCGGTCCGTGGGCGCCATCGCCCAGGATGCCGCGCGGGCCCGGTTCGTCTTTCCGCGCGCCGTGGGTGATCATGAACGGGTAGGCGGCCTCGGGCCAGATGGTGAGCTGGGCTCCCTTGTCCTCGGCCTCGCGCGTGAGCCGGTGGAGGCGCTCCACGATGTGCGCCTGGAGATCTTCGTTCCATCGCTCCTTGGCGTCGGTGCCCGGCTGCACCAACGCGATCTTGGCGTGGGGCGACGCCTCTCGCGCGCGATCCACGGCTTCGCCCGCCACCAGACCGTGCCGCAGCATGAAGGCCGAGGCCGCCAGGGCCAGCACCAGCGACCCCGGGCGTTTGCCCGCCAGCGCGTCGACCAGTCCGGCGCAGATGAGCGCCCACAGGACCGCCACGCCGCGTTCGCCGAAGATGTCTGCAGTCTGCACCAAAAGCGGATGCGCCGAGAGGCCGCTGACCATCGTCCAGGGAAACACCGCGGGCACGAAGGTGCCGGCGAACACCGCGAAGGCGAAGGCGAGCGGGAAGGGCACCCGCAGCCGATGGAGGGCCCGGGTGACGACGCCGGTGACGGCCCAGGTCAGGCTCTGGCCCAGCGCCAGCAAGAGTAGCGCGAGGTAGCCGGCGAACGCCGGGAGCGACGTGAAGGTGTGGACCACGTCGGGGACGAAGCGCAGCGAGACGAAGTTCACACCGACGCCGAAGAGCATGCCACGTAGCGCGCCGGGAATGCGGGATCGCCGGTCTGCTTCCGCGTCCGGTTCGAACAGCATGAGCGCAACCACGACCTGCGCGGCCAGCGGTGCCAGCGTCGAACGCAAGGGCGGCGTACCCAGCGCTGCGAAGGCGCCGGCCAGCAGGCAAACCCAGGGTCGCAGCGAGGGCCGAATCACGGCGCTCTACGTACCACCCTCGGCTCGCGGCCTCACGCGCTTTCGGCGGCCCGCTTCCCCAGCTCGCGGGCGATGGTGCGCGCGAGGCGCGGAGCGGTCGTGCCGTAGAGGCCTGGATCGAGCAGCACCTCGGCCCCGAGAGCCTCCTTGGCGCTCTCCAGCTTGCTCTGGAAGCGTTCTCGCGCCTCTTCCGACGCCTCTTCGCCGGCTCCGGAGCTGGCCGACAGACTCGCCACGACGCGGCTCGCGGAACGGAGCGAGAGCAGGATGATCGGGCTACCCAGGAGCTCCGAGCGCTGGATCCCCTCGACCACCTCCCACGGGACGAAGTAGCTGTCGCTCCCCTGCTCGACCCGGAGCCCTTGCTCGCCGATGGTGAGCGAGCCACGGGTCTGTCCGGTGACCATCCGCGCGACGATGAGCATCCCGGCGCACAACGCGCCGAAGCCGGCCACCAGCAGGGGCATGCGAATGGGCGTGCGCGAGGGAAGGCCCGAGACGAAGAAGAAGCCCACCGCCACCGCCAGCAGCAGCGCCGCCGGGACGATGGTGCGGGTCAAGCGCACGTGGAGCGTCGCCCCCACCTCGTGGACGTCGGTGGCGCGCTCGGCCGCCAGGTTCCGTTGGCGTGCGCGGAGCATCCAGCCGGAGGTGGCGCTACAGAAGCCGAAGAAGAGCGCAGCGCCGATGCCCGTCGGGCGCTCGCCCTCGCCTCCGACCACGGCCACGAAGATGCCCACGCCCATGAGGAGCAAGCACGTGACGAGGGTCATCCACCAGCGGAGCGTGAGCCACACGCCCGATACCGTACCACGCCTTCGTCCGTCAGTTGCCGAGGTGCAGCAGACGTCCGATGGTGGCGAATAGCTGCGCCGAAACCAGCGGTTTCGTCAGGTGTGCGAGGAACCCGGCAGAGAGCAGGCGCGCGCGGTCCACGCTGCTCGCGTAGGCGGTGAGGGCCACCGCCGGTGGCGCCGTTCCCCCGGCGGCCGAGAGCTCGCGCAGCCGGCGGGCCAGCGCGAAGCCGTCCTCTCCCGGCATGCCGACGTCGCTGATGACGATGTCGGGCATGCGTTGGGCGATGAGATCCATGGCCTCGCCCACCGAGCCTGCGGCCCGCAGCGTCGCGCCGCTTCGGCCGAGAATGGCCAGCATGAGCTCTCGTGCGTCGTCCTCGTCGTCCACCACCAGCACGTCGATGCCGCCCAGGTTGAGGGTCCCGGGGGCCTTCTCCGTGAGATCGATGGCGTGCGTACCGCTGCGGCTGGCGGGCAGGCTGATGGTGAAGGTGGCGCCGTGGCCCACACCCGGGCTCTCCACGCGAACGCTCCCGCCGTGCATGGTCACGATGTGACGCACGATGGAGAGGCCGAGACCCAGCCCGCCGTGATAGCGCGTGGTGCGGCTGTCGGCCTGCTGGAAGCGCTCGAACACCAGCGGCAAGAACTCCGGGGCGATCCCCTGACCATCGTCCTTCACGGTGATGGTGACGGTGCTGCCGGAGAGCCGGAGCGCGATGTCGATGTGCTTGGCGCCGAACTTCACGGCGTTGGTGGTGAGGTTCCACACCACCTGCTGCATGCGTTGTGCGTCGACCACGATGGCGCTGGGAAAGGCGTCGGTCTCGAAGCGGACCTCGACACCCTTGGCGGCGGTGGAGGGCCGCAACGTCTCCAACGCGCCTTGAATCACCTGGGGCAAGTCGGCGGGGCGCAAGTCGAGCTGCACCTTGCCCGACTCGATGCGCGAGATTTCCAACAGGTCGCCGATCAGGCGGGCCTGAGCGTGGGCATTGCGCTCGATGGTCTCGAGGGCGCGGTTCTGCGCCAGCGGGTCGAGCGAGCCGCGGCGGAGCAGCTCGGCCCACCCGAGGATGGCGTGGAGCGGCGTGCGCAGCTCGTGCGAGATGGTGGCCAGGAATTCGTCCTTGGCGCGATTGGCTTCTTCCGCGGCCTCGCGCGCCCGCTGCTCGCGCTCGAGGATGGCGGTCTTTTCTTCCTCGATGCGCCGCTTGTCGTCGATGTCGGTGGCGGTCACCAGGAAGCCGCTCACCGTTCCCGGAGTGTGCCGCTGCGGAATGCCGCGCACCAGGTGGAAGCGATAGGTCTGGGTCGCGGCTTCGAGGAGGCGCACCTCCATCTCGAAGGGCACGCCGAACTGCACCGAGCGCTCCCAGTCGGAGAGCGCGCGCGGCAGATCTTCCTCGTGCACCACCCGCGGCGTGGTGAAGCCGAAGGGTGCGGTGGCCGAGCAACCGCAGTACTCGGCCCACGCGCGATTGCAGGTCTGCACGTCGCCGGTGGCGGAGGCCGACCAGATGGGGAG
>JABFRG010000419.1 GCA_013141295.1 Polyangiaceae bacterium | reverse complement strand
GGTACCGGCTCTGCTCTCCCCGGCCCTCGCCAACGAAGCCGAGGCATGGCCCGAAGAGCATGCTTGGCTCGTGACGCACCGGGCGCTGCGGTCCATTCCGCGGGTCGCGGTGGTGTGGGATTTCCTCCGGCGCGTGGTCGCGCTGCCGGCGACGAAAGCTTCGACCGCGCGCGGAAAGAAGCGCGCTCAGGACTTGCGGATGACCGCGACGTAGAAGCCCGCGAGATACGCGGCGCGGGTATCGGCCAGCGCCGTCTCGGCCCAGCGAAGTGCGGTGCGGAGCCCTGGAACCTTCCAGAAGGCGGCGGCCGGCGTCACGATGCGCACGCCGCGGATGGTCTCGACCTTGGTGCCCGGCGGCAGGATGCGCGGGAGGACCCAGGGCGGGTCGAATCGCGTGTACACTGCACTTTCCTTGGTGCCCTGGGCGGAGATCTTTCCCGCCGGGCCCAGCGTCTTGGCCAAGCCGCGGAACGACACCGGGTTGTAGAACTCGGCGAGGATGACGCCGCCGGGCCGGGTCACGCGGGCCATCTCGCGGAGCGCGCGCCCGATCTCGGGTACGTGGGCCAGCACCTTGAAGGAGCAGCTCACGTCGAAGGTGGCGTCGTCGAACGGAAGGTCGGTGACGCTGCCCTCGCACACGTCGAGGCCCCGCTGCTGGGCGAGCTCGAGCATGCCGGGCGAGAGGTCGATGCCTTTGGCGGACTTCGCGAAGCGTGCGATGCGCTCGAGGATGAGCCCGGTGCCGCAGCCGCACTCGAGGACGTCGGCCGACCGGCCGTAGCGCTCGACGAGATCGACTTCGAGGTCGTCGAGCATCGCGTGGTAGCCGCGATCGTCGTTGGGGCGGCGGTGGCGCTCGTAGCCCTTGGAGAACTCGTCGTAGTAGGCCCGGGTCGCGTCGAGGTTGGTTTCCGTGGACGTCATGGCAAAGGCACCCTTAGCACTACTGGGTGACTTCGAACCATTCTCGTGGTTCCCGCGTGTCGACGTCGGGCTTGGCGACCACACCCAGCGCCGCCCCCCAGCCTGCGGTGCCGCCGCAGCGACAATCACGCCACGCGGAAATGGCTTGGCCTTCCACGAATTTCGGCGGTCCCGCCGCTCTCCGTCCCGCTGCCACTGCCGCCCGTGCGGAGCCCCTACTTGGGGGGGCAGAGGCGCCGCTCGAGGAAGGACGAAGTGGCGTCGCCGTACAGGATCCAGAGCGCGCCGAGGGAGTCGGTGGCCATGGCGAGATCGGCGTAGGGTCGGCCGGTGGAGATGACGCCCAGGCTGGTGAATGCGCCCTTGATGTCGAGGCGGCCCAGCTCGAGCACGCGCGGTGACGTGGGCTGGGCGTTCTCCGGGCGCACCCGAACCAAGAATGGCCCGCTGGTGGCAATGGGGGCCGGATCGAGACCATTGGGATAGGGCGAGGGCACCGCGCCCATGTCTTCCTTCGGCGGGTCCTCGATGCGCACCGAGAGCATCGAGAACTTGTAGACGTCCTCGGCGATGGGCACGAGACCGAACACGTCGTTGGGCGACAGCACCGCCAGGGTGCCGGTGATGCCGCGGTCGGGCGGCCCACCCACGTAGACCACCGCGTCCTTGCGCACCTCGGCCTTGCCGCCGGCCCACGCGATGTGCCGGCTGTGCACCGGCGTCATGGCGGCGCGGGCATCGAGGTAGAGGGCGACCACCGACTCGGCGCGCGGGGCCAGATCGAGCCAGGTGGCGCCGCTGCCGTCCTCCGACAGCTTGGTGGGCGGCTCCGCGTCCACCGCGGCCCACGCTTCGAGGGTGCTGCCCTCGGAGGTCTTGCGGGCCGCGAGATAGCCCACGACGCTGTGCTCGCCCGCGAGAGGCGCGGCCGCGATGCGCGTGGAGGGGCGCCCCTTGGCGACCTCCTTACCCTCACCGCCGGCCAGCGGCGTTCGCACGATGGATCCGGCACTGCCGAGACAATACACGTATTTTCCGCCCATGGCGCAGGCCGGCCAGGTGACCGCGTAGGTGCTCACCGGCACCGTCGGCTTGGGCGGTGGGGCCGCGAGCGGCGCGATGGGCACGCGGATGGTCTTGGGCTTTCCCGCCTCGTTGAGCACCAGCTCCAGGTACCCGTCTCGCGGACGAAGCGCAGCGGGGCCACGAAACGGTTGCTCCTCCGGCCCGTAGAGGAGCCGGCAGGCGCTCGCTCCATCACCGCCGTCGAGGGCGCGGCTGCCGGTGGGTTTGCCGGCGTCGGCGGGCGGTGCGGCGTCGACGATCGGGGGAGGTGCCGCATCGCGCGGGCCCCACAGCTCGGGCTCGCCCCGGCCGGCGTCGATGTGCACCCGCGGCTTGGGCGGCGGGTCCTTGCAAGCAACGGCGAGCACCGCGAGGAGACCGAGGGCGGGCAGAGGATACGGGCGAACGTCAATCCACATACATTCGTCGGCTCAGCGTGCCGCGCGCAAGACGATGCCCAGAATCATCATCATCACCGAGATGATGATGCCCGCGGTGGCCAGCCCTTGACCGCGGATGGCGCCGCCCGAGCGCGTGCACTCGTTGTATCCCATGATGGAGAAGATGAGCCCGAGGAGGCCGCAGAAGAACGAGAGCACGAAGCCCACGATGGCCCAGGTGGAGTAGCCGCCGCCGCCACCGCCCGCGTACGACGGCGCGTAGGGCGTGACCACCGGTGGCGGACCGTAGCCGGGCGCCGGAGAAGACGGAAAGCCATAGCCGCCCACCGGAGGGCCTGCCTGGGGTGCGCGCGACGCGCGGGCCGCCTGGCTCACCTTGTAGAGCTCGTGGCGATCGAACCAGGTGCCGTGATGTCCGCAGACGTCGATCTCCGCCCCCATGCGCTGCATCCGCTGGGCCGGGTTGCTGCACACCGGGCACGCGACCGGCTGCGTCTTGTCGACGTCGCGGGTTGCAGCCGACGTGACGCGATTCAGTAGCTCCTGCGCGGCCGGCGACATGCCCTCGAGGGCGGTCTTCGACCCGTCGATGTCGAGCCACACGCCGCCGCACGAACCACAGCCGTGCATGGTGAGGTCCGGCGCACGACCAGCGAACAGGGGCGTGCTGCAGCGAGGACAGGCGAGGGCGTTTTCCATCGGCCCATCGAAGCTCCATTCGGGTCCCGATGCAACGTGAGCGGTGGGACAAAACGAACACGGCGCCGTCGGATGAACCGAGGCGCCGTGGAGATGTGTGAAGCGAGGATCAGAGAGCGGCGGTGGGCGCACCGTCGGCGAGCAAGCCCGCGATGGTGACGATGGCGCGCTGCGCGTTCGACTTCGAGACGTACGACTCGCCCTTGGCGATGATCTCGCCGTTCTGGGCCACCAGGCGGATGGCGAACTGACCGTCGACGGTCTCGATGATCTGGAAGTTCGCGGCGCTCTGGCCGTTGGCCTTCACCGAGGCGACGCCGTTCTGCGCGGCGGACTTGGACGAGTAGCCCTCGGAGCCGAGAACGATCTCGCCGTTGCCGGCGCGGAGGCGGAAGTAGTTCTGCTTGTTCTCGCCGACGAAGAGCTCGAAGCGCTCCTGGCGAACGG
>JABFRG010000207.1 GCA_013141295.1 Polyangiaceae bacterium | reverse complement strand
GCGGTGGGCCTGGCGCGCGCGCACATCGAGCACGCGGTCACCTCCGAGCTCCAGGGCGACGACGCCCGGGTGAACGCGCACCTCGAGGCGGCCCTCAAGGTCGACCCCGATCTCGCCATCGCGCACGCCATCCTCCGGCGGCGCATGCACGGGCACAAATCGCTGGGCGGCATGCTCGCGCACCTCGACATCGAGATCCGCGCCGCCACCATCGACGCATCGGCGGTGGGCCTGCTCTCGGAGAAGGCGCGCTTGCTCGACGCCCAGGGCGAAGAAGGCAAGGCGGTGCGCGCCGCGTGGGAGCTGGTGCTCGCCAAGAGCCCCAACCAGCCGGCCGGTCTCAAGGGCCTGGAGTCCGAGCTCGCCCGGGCCGCGTCGACGCCCAACGGCGGACGCCCGGCTCAGGAAGAATACGCCCGCCACCTGGCGGTGATGGCCGATGCCTACGCGTCGCAACCGGAGCTCGGCGCGTGGATTCACGTGGAACGTGCACGCATCCTGGAGCGCGATCTGCGGCGCCCCGACGAGGCCCGCGGCGCCCTCGAGCGCGCGGTGCTGCTCGACCCGTCGGTAGGACCGGTACGCAACGCCTACAACGAGTTCCTCTCGTCGCACGACGACGCCGGCACGCTCGCCGCCATGCTGGACGACGAGGCGCAGCTCGAGACGCGCCCCGGTCGCAGCGCGCGGCTGGAGCTCGAGGCCGCCATCATCGCCGCGCACAAGCTCCGGGACGACGCCCGGGCGATCGCGCTCCTGGAGCGCGCTGCGGCCCGCGCCCCCACTCAGCCCAACGTCGATCGCCGGGTCATCGAAGAGCTCATCATGCTCTACGAACGAGGCGGCCATCAGCAAGAGGCGGTTCGCGCCCGGCGCGCCCGCATCGGTTTTCTCACGGAGCCTTCGCAGCTGGGCTACGAGCTCCGTCGGCTCGCCGCGCTCTCGGAGAAGCTCGGCGATCTCGACAGCGCAGCGCAGGATCTCGCGAGCGCCCGCGAGCTCACCCCCGACGACACGCTCCTGCTGGAGAACCTCGACCGCATCCTGGCGCTCCTCGAGCGCCACGGCGCACGCAAGAATCTCTGGGTCGAGGAGGCCGAGCGCGCGCAGAACCCCAAGGCGGTGGCCAAGCACCTGTGCCGTGCGGCGCGTCTGGCCGAGCTCATGGACGAGCGCGACGACGCGCTCCGCCACCTGGAGTCGGCGCGCCTGGTCGCCCCGGCCGACGCCGAGGCGGTGGACGAGCTGGCGCGTCTCTTGACGCCGGCCCCGTCGGAGCGCGCCGATGGGGAATCGCGGCGCCTCATCGAGCTGTACACGCTGGCCGTCCCCAAGGCGCAGGACCCGGCCCGCAAGGTGGCGTACCTCGAGAAGATCGCCCTCCTCTGGGAGGACATCATCGGCGACGCCCGACGGGCCAGCAAGAGCTACGACGAGATCCTCACCATCGACCCCGGTCGACGCAGCGCGATCCTCGGGCTCCTGCGCACCGCCACCAAGGTCAACGACGCACGTGGCATCGCCCGCGCGCTCCTCGAGGAGGCCCGCCTCGACGCAAGCGGCGAAGAGAGCCTCGACCTTCGCATTCGCGCCGCCACCGCCCTCGCGCCCATCGATCCTTCGCGTGCGCTGTCCATCGTCACCGAGGTCCTGAGCAAGGACGCCGCCCACCCCGAGGCGCGCGCCCTGGAGACCCGGCTCCACGAGGACGCCGGCCGCTGGGAGCTCACCGCGCAGTCGCTCCGCGCGCGCATCGATCATGCCCACTCGCGCGGCGAGAAGGTGAAGCTCTGGCTGGCCTTGGCGCAGGTGCAAGACACCTCGCTCCACGCCCACGAGGACGCGCTCGCTTCGCTCAAGTCGGCCCGCGCTCTCGATCCGCACCACCTGGTGCCGCCGGCCGAGGTGGCGCGCATCCTCACCGAGCACGGAACAGACGCCACCCTGCGCCTCGCGTTCGAGGGGCTCGCGCAGTCCGCAGCCACCGCCGACGAGCGCGCGCTCTACCTGATTCGCGCCGCCGAGGTGGAGGAGTTCAAGAGCGGCGACGACTCGGCCGCTGCCCGCCTCTACGTACAAGCGCTGGTGGAGACCCCGAACGACGAGCTCCTCGCCGACCGCCTGGCGCGCGTGCTCGCCCGACGCAGCAAGCAGGCCCAGGACAAGGACCCGACCCGCCGCGGCAGCGCGGGTCTCGGCGAGCGCATCACGCTGCTCTCCAAGCGCCACGAGCGCGCGACGGACCGCGCGCAGAAGAGCCTCTTCGCCTTCGAGCTGGCCGAGCTCCTCATCGAGCTGGGTCAAGACCTGCCCAAGGCCATCGCCCTTCTGGAGCAGGTGCAGCAAGAGTCGCCGCAGCACGTACCGGCGCTCCGCACCCTGGAGGCGATTCACCTTCGCGCCAGCGGCTGGTCGCACCTCGCGCGGGTGCTCTCGCTGCAGGGCGACAACTTCGTAGACGCGCGGGCGCGCCTCGGTTCGCTGTGGACCCTCGCTGCCATCGAGGAGTGGAAGCTCTCGAACCAGGGAGTCAGCGACTCCTACGAGCGCATCCTGGAGCTCGATCCCACCGACCCCGGCGCGCTCGAGGCCATTCTCCGGTCGCGCTTCGCCGAAGCCCGGAGCGGCGACGTGGGGGCCATCAACGCGGTCATCACCGCATTGCGTGCATTCACCACGTATGCCGCCGACGACTCCACGCGCCTCCTGGCCGAGGTGCAACTGGCGCTGGTCCTCGAGACCTGGGGCGAAGGACGCGGCGACGCCGTCCTGCGGGAAGCCCTTGAGCGCTACGCCGTTGGCCTATCGATCGATGCCACCAGCGTGGCGGCCACCACCGGACTGGCCCGCCTCGCCAATCGCCTGGGCGATCTGCCCTCGGCGGTGGACGCGGCCCACTCGCTGGCCGAGCTCTCCAAGCAGAAGCCCAAGGTGCGCGCCCGCTACCTGCTCGACGCCGCCACGCTGCTCCTCTCGGAGCACGCCGACGATCGCATGGGCACCCCGCGCATTCGCAGCGAGCGAGCGGTATCCGACCTGGAAGAGGCGCTGGATGTCGATCCCGACTCGATTCCGGTGGCCTCGGCCCTGGCGAGCCTTCGCCAGGAGCGCGGGGAGCACGCCAAGCTGGTGGACTCGCTTCGCTCGGCGATCCTCAAGGCCACCTCCGCCGATGCCATCGTCATGATCGGCACCGAGATCGCGACCGTGGCCCGCGACGAACAGAAGGACCTCCCGGTGGCCATCGAGGCCATGAAGAAGGTTCGCGAGGCGGCCCCGACCCACACGCCGTCGCTGCTCACGCTGTCGGAGCTGTACATCGCCTCGCGGGCCTGGGATCTCGCCACGGAAACGCTGGAGACCGTGGCCAAGACCTCTCCCGACACCCAGGCCCGGCTCACCGCGCTCTTCGCCCTCGCGCGCATCTACGAGAAGATCACCAAGGCGCTCGATGACGCGGAGCGGGTGCTCCGCAGCGCGGTCGAGTGCGATCCGCGCGGTCCTCGCGCGATCCGCGCGCTCCTCCACCGGCTCGCGAGCAAGC
>JABFRG010001091.1 GCA_013141295.1 Polyangiaceae bacterium | reverse complement strand
CCGAACCTCAGCCCCGAACCCGACACCCGACACCCGAACCACTTGCTCCGTCGAGGGCGAGAGCTCGGCGCCCTTCCGCGGCGTCGACGATGGTGCCTTGCCGGGCTTGGGTGCTCGGTCGTTCCTGCCTGACCGCGCACGAAGCTTGCCGGCTTGCCGTACGTGCACGGTACGCGTGTGGCCATCACGCTTCCTCACTTCACGATGCGCTACGCGGTTCCTGCCAACGCTGGCGCACGGGTAGGATGGCGTCATGGACCGGAGCCGCATCTTCGCGCACATCAAGGAGAGCCTTCAGGGGGATGGGCCTACGGACATGGTGCTCTCGGGAGGCGACGCGTTGATCGACCGCGACTTCGTGGGCCGACTCATCGAGGTGCTGGTGCACGACGCGGGCGATCACTTCGAGATTCTGCAGGAGCGTCACCTCGCGGAGCTGGGGCTCACGGAGGACGAGGCGTTCGCGCTCGGGGAACGCAATCTGGAGGGGCTGGTCGACGCCGGCACCGTGATGGTTTACCGGCACGGAGATGGCTTCGCGATCGTGGCGGGCGGGAACCACGAGGCATCGCTGCTCCTCGTCCCGAGCCTTTGCTCGAGGCTCGCGGACCAAGTGGGGACGCCTTTCCTCCTCGCCGCCGCGCCCGCTCGCGATCTGCTGATGGTCGCCTCGGCGGAGAGCGCCGCGGGTGCCGCCGAGCTGCATCGGCTGCTCGATCGCGTTCGATACGTGGAGATCGACCACCCCCTGCCGGGTGATCTCTATCGCTGGGATGGCCTCCGCTGGCACCTCGTCGGCACGGCGACCATCGGCCAAGGCTAGAGCATCGTTCAGGTGCTCTAGCGCCCGCGGCCCCATGAACTATGCTGTGAGGTGATGCGGCACCTCGGAGCGCTGGTGTTCTTGCTGCTCGGCGCGTGCAGCTCGCCGTCGCGACCGCCGATCGCGTCCTCCGTCACCGGAGAAGCGGACGCTGCTGCCGACGCGAGCACCACGCAGACGCACGCGGCGGGCTCCTGGTGTGCAGGCCGCGCGGAAGCCTTCTGCGACGACCTCGACACGCCCGGCTTCACGTCGAAGTGGTGGTCCGTGGAAGCGTCGAACGGCGCGGGCGGCACAGGGCTCCCGCCGGGTGCGCTCGATACCCGGAACTACACGTCCGCGCCCAATGGGTTCACGGCGAGGACCCCGGCCATCCCTGGCCCGATGGCGGAGACGCAGCAGATCAAGACCGGCGGAAGCGGGCCCGACGCCAGCCACGTCGACGCCGAGCTCGCCTTCTCGGTGCGGGCCGCAGCGCTGGGCGACGGAGCACGCACGGAGATCGCGCGCATCGAGGGCGTCAACCCCATCACCTTCGCGACCTACGCGGTGGCGCTGCTGCTCTCCAAGTCGGGGGCATCCATCGACCTTGTCCAGGGATCGCAAGCGAAGGTCACGATGCCCGTCGCCGCCCCGGTGCGCGTGGGTAGCTGGTCTCGGATCGCGATTCGCCTCGGCTTGGAGCGGACCGTCGACGGGTCGCCCACGTCGGTCGTGATCCAGATCGACGGTGCGCCGCCGGAGACTTTCTCGATGGCGCGCGGGATGGGCGTTCGGCCGTTCCTGCGGCTCGGCCTCGCGGTGACGGGCCCATCGGCGCCGTGCGAGGTCGCCTACGACGACGTCACGTACCAGGCCCGCTGACTACGCGCTGCGCTCGGCGCGCACCAGGATGCGAAGGAGACGCCGGGCGTCGGCACCATCCCCCACGGCCCGGAAGACCTCTTTCACGGTGGGATGCACGCTCCCCTCCGCAGCCGCCTTCAGTCGCTCCCGCGTGGCACCCTGCTCCGGGCCGAGCAACACCGCCGCCGCAATTCGCAGCTCGGGGCTCGCAGCTACGTCCTCGGCCACCGCGAGCAACCTGCCTTCGTCCACCGCCCCGCCCCGGTACGCACCCAGCGCCCGGGTCGCCGCGCCTCCCAGGAGCGCACGCACCCACGCCTTGGCGTCACCGCGATAGGCCGGCAGCTCGAGCCCGAGCTTCGCGCTCTCACTCGTTTCGCTCTCTTTGCGTGCAGCCTTCGGCTCCGGCGCGCCGGAATCGAACACGAACTGCTGACCGAACGGCGCACGCACCACGTCGCGCCCGGACATGCTCGCGCCCGCCCACGGCAGGAAGCACACGGCGCCGCTGCTCTCGAAGGTGAACCCATCGGCGCCTTCGGCCACCAGCCGCGCCGGCAGCGGCTTGGGATCGAACCACGCCACCAGCCCCGGCAGCGCCGCTTCGCGCTCTCCCACGAGCAGCGAAAACGCCGACGACGAGCCGCCGGACGCCACGCCGCACTCGATGCGCACGCCGCCCCACGGCAGCGGGATGGCCTCGGGATCCCGGAGCAGCTTGCGCTCCACGTCCATCCCCATGCGCGGGATGCTCAGCACGTCCTCGCCCAGCGAGAGGTCCATCAGCGCCCCGTAACTGCCGCGTCGGCGCCGCGCGAAATCCGCGCCGAACAAGAGCCCGCTCGACGCCAGCGCCACGCCCACCACGATCATCGAGGGCCACGCATCGAGCAGCATCATCAGCCCCAGCGGCATGAAGCTCGCCCCACGGCGCGCGAAATCCGCCCACCCGCTGGCCCGCACCCGCGCCTGGAGGCTGTGCAAGACCGTGCCGCCCATGGCGGCATGACCAGGCTTGGCGGTAGACACGCGAGCGATTCTAGCACCGCGGGAAACCGCCCGAAACCCCACGCACTTTCCCGCACAGGGTCGGCGCGCATTGCGCTTGCAGCTGGGCCCTCAGGTGTTACTTTGCCCCTCGGTCCCAGTCACACTCACAACCCACCCGTTTCATCCGGGGGCGATCGGTTTCGACGGAGGTATTCTCTTCACTCGTAGCGTGCCGTGGTTCTCGAGGGCCCACGTAAAAACCTTCGGGATGTATAATTGCGAACGATAACGCAATCGCTCTCGCTGCCTAACTAGCAGTCTGAAAGCCGTGCGACCGAAGAGTCCGCCAATACTCTCGGAAGTGCGTCATTGAATTGGCTGGCTGATCATCGGGTGACCGGGTGAGAGGCGAGGAGCAAACAGGTCCCTAGCCGTGTGGGTAGCATGCCGATAAGCGACCCACGAGGCGATACAAAGAATCGGCTGCGCACGGAGAAACAGTGAGGCAGTTGCTTTCGGACCCGGGTTCGATTCCCGGCGCCTCCACCTTTGGTCGGGGACCTTCGGTCCCCTCCCCTACCCGCCGCTCATCTGGCTTACCTGTACTCCGTCCACTTCGTGGACTCCGTACAGGAGAGCGCGATTCCCGGCGCCTCCACCACGCGACCTCGGTTTTCCGGTGTCGCGTCGTTCTGTGGGTCGTGTTGTGCGCCCGTTGTGCAGCTCGGCCACGAGCGGGGCGGCACCACGGAGGGAAGGCTCCCATCGGACGGAGGACACCATTCTTCGGGCGCGGGACGGTACTTTCCGCGCGCTCGGACAGCCTCACTGCCATCCAGGTAGCCCTCCTGCCCGTCGACGCGCGCCCAAGAACACTCAAGCCCCTCCCCATCGTTGTTGGTCTCTTCGAGAAGGGCCACCTTCACCCTTGCCGTTCTTGCACAGCCTCGCCACGATGTGGCCTGGCCCCGAGATCTTGCGCGGTCAGACCAACGCGGTACCTCAATCGGAGAACACAATGGCAGCAACGGTACTCGAAGTGCGCCGGTTGGTCCTCGCACAGTGCCCGTGGGTCAACGGCGTCGAGCTCGAAGGAACCGGCAACGGCGTCATCCTCGTCCACGTCGACGTCGCGGCAGACGCGCCCGCCGACGCCGCAGCGCGAATCGACACGGCACTCGATGAGGTCCGGCCGATGTGTATGGATTTCGCGGTCAGCATCGGTACCCGACCAGTGGCGCCACTCGCGCCGCCCAGCGGTTGGCTCGCCCTCGCCAGCCTGGTTTCGGATGAGTCAGGCGGTGGTCTGACCCGCAGCCTCACCCACCTCGTCCCGGCGGTGGAACGCATCCACCACAATGCCGACGGCCGAGGTGGCATCGAGATTCTTGCCTCCGATTTCGAGGGCAACGCGCCTCCAGCATTCCTAGAGCGCGTTCGAAAGGCAGCCGAGGCGACTGTCAGCGCCGACGTGAGGATTTCAATACGTCCCCTCCCAGCAGGTGATCCGCGCGGCAGCCTGGACAACGCTGGCTTCTACATCCCGCGGCGAACGAGAGCCCTCGTCGACTTCACCGATCAGGAGCAGGAGAAGTACGCTGTTCGGCTGCGCCGGCTGCTCGACGGAGCGGAGGAACACATCCCCGTCGTCGACGCATTCCAGGGCAACGCCATCGTCTGCACGACGACGATGGGAGGAAACGCCCCGGTGAGCTGCTTTCTCCCTCTCTACGATCGCCTGTACCTGAAGATGCCGCCCGCGCTCCGCACGGAGGAGGACGCGGAGGCGTACCTTCACACGCACTTCGGGTTCAGCTCGAGGGATTTCTTCGTCTACTGCGCGCGCGGGAAGATCGTGCCCGTATTCAAATTCGCGATGGGTCACTACCCAACAGCGATCGCGACCCGTTTTCTCGATGACCTCTCGCTGGCGATGGTCACGCCTCGTCAGCTTGATTTCATCGTCGCGAGGTACGCGTGGCGAAACGCGGCGTATGTTCGGGCTTTGCGCGACGACCGCGCCCTCTCGGCAGCCGCGCACGAAAGACTTCGCGCGTTGAAGGCGCGCGATTCGCATAGCGAGGCAGATGCGCTGATGATTGAAGCGCTCGGATTTGCGCTGACCGCGGCAACCTCCTTCGAGGGGATGATGTGGCATCGCGGCCACCTGTTCTCGGCTCATTTCAGCCCCGCGGCACTCCTCGTCCACATGGCAAGCGTCACCTTCGACGCTAAGGACGAGAGCATGCGCAGCTTGGATGTCCAATCAAGTGCTCACACCGCTGCGCTCTCGCAGGCATTCAACGCCTCCGCATACGACGGGCTCAGCATGCACCAGCCAATTCATCAGCTCGTCGCTCAGTTCTTCGGCGATAGCGCGTCTCTCTCGCCGCGAGCAGGTAAGACGACAAAGCAGCTCGTGGAAGCCTTCCAGCTCGCGTACTCGGAGGAGATCCCCGCTGACGAGTACCTCGACCTCTTCGACCGTGCCGAGACCCGCCGCGTCCGCGCGATCGTCAACGAACTCCTCGGCGCGTACGGCGTGCCCGAGAAGCAGGAGGAACTGCGTGACGCCGTCCGCAGTCTGAACGATCAGGTCGCGAAGATGGCGCGTCGAGATCTGCTAAGGGCCGAAGTCGACGTCGTCGGCAACCTCGCGAGCGCTGGAAAAGCGGCGGCGGGCTCCACCGCCATAGGCAACCTGCTCGCGAGCGCCCTCGACCTGAAGATCGTGAAGGTCGTGGGGCAACAGGCGTTCGATGCGCTTGTCGAGGACACGAAGCTGGGCGACGCCTTCGACGCAATCCGCGGCGGGATCAATCGGACGCCCGCCGCAGCCGTTCGGCTCTTCCGCATCCGAAGTCGCCTGGCCGAGCTGAAGGCGCAGAAGAAGTGAGAAGCACGACTTCTGGTAGCGACCGATCTTGCCGAGCGCGAGAGAAATACCGTCGCGTGTCAGGGCGAGGTCCTCAAGCCTTGATCGGAGATGCTTTCAGCCACGTCTCGCACGTCGGAGCCACTTGAACCCGGGTGCGAGGTAGTGGACCATGGTCGGAACGCGGGGGCCACGGAGGGCCACGACATGACCGACACGGGCTTGCTCTACCACTACACGGACGTTGGCGGGATGCTGGGCGTGGTGCAAAACCGCACTCTCTGGGCGACCGACACGAACTTCTTGAACGACACCCAGGAACGGACCTTCGCTAACAGCGCGCTCGAAGAGGCTGCGCGTCTAGCAAAGGTACCCGGGTTCGACGAAGAGGTGATGGCCGATCAGCTCTACGGGCGCGCGGTACTTGGCTTCGCACAGAGTCGACTTCGCAATCTCTACGTTGTTTGCTTCTCCGCACATAGCGACTTGCTGGGCCTGTGGCGAGCGTACGGAAAGGATCAAGGCTACGCGATCGGGTTTGACAAAGAAGCACTTGAGAAGCTTCCGTCGCCCTGGCAAGACGAAACCCCGCCCACCCTTCGCGAAGTGACGTACGGCGCTAGCGACGAACTTCGGGACGAAATCCGCGATTACCTGTCTTCGTTGAACGAAACGCCAACCGCCCACCCGGGGGTCATGGCGCAGTACAGTACGTGGCTGGAAGAGAAGTTGGCGACCGTCAAGCATCCCGCGTTTGCTGACGAACGCGAGACGCGCCTGGTATATGGCTCAATCCAGCTAGAAGACCTGAGCCCCGACGACGAAGGCAAGAGTGTGGTCCGCTTTCGCCGAGGTAAGTTCTCAGTGGTTCCCTATCTAGAGGTGAAGTGGCCACGGGAAGCACTGAAGAAGATCGTTATAGGCCCCGGCGCGCATTGGGAAACGCGCATGGCGGGGCTCCAGAGACTTCTGGCATGCCATGGTCTTCCGGATGTAAGGGTCGAAGCGAGCACGATGCCCCTTCGGGAGTAGCCCCTAGTGCTAGCGCCGCTCGGAAAGTGATCCATTCGCCGCTCGGAAAGTGATCCACCCGGCGGTGCCGCCGGCGGCCTAGCGCTGGCAGGAGGATGCTGCGGATGGATCAGGTTCATGTGGCTGGGCACAAGGTGCTGGTCGAGGGTAAGAGCGGCGTGTGGCCCTGGAGATGGGCTTCTCGCGCAACACAGTGAGGCGCCACCTGACGGCGGCGGTGCCGGTCAGCGTAGAGCCGGAGGCCCGCCGAAGACTCACATGGGCAAGGGTGGGCGCTCGACTGGAAGCGCGCTGGAGGAGTCGCCGCGATGGACGGGCGGCAAGCAGCAGGTCTTCGGTGGCGACGAGAAGCTCACCACGGCACTCCTCGCACCGGCTCGCGCAGCACGCCACGGTGATCGCTACGAAGGGGAAGAGCTTCAGGATGCGGAAGCGGCCGGGCGCGCAGATTGACGACGGAGCGGCCTTGCAGAACGAGGCAACCAAGGGCTAGAGAGCGAGGTGCCGGGTGGATCAGTTTCCGAGCGGCCAGAGCATGACCAGCCGTGTGGAGGCCATGGCAGACCGGGCAGAGCGCCAGGAGGGGTCGTCCCGCCTCGGTCCTTCACCCACTCGATGAAGCTCGAGGACCAGGATGTTCCGGCACGCGGGATTGCCGCACTTGTAGCCGGCCTCCCGAAGGATTCGAGGGGGAGGAGGCGCCTTCAGCCTGCCACCGGCGTGCGAGCCATCATCCAACGAACAGCGTCGGTATCCAGTAGAAGCGTATGGGTCCGGCTCTTGTAGTCGAACTCGCAAACTGCGAACTCCTCTGCTCCGGGACCGAAGGGCTGACCGTCGTCGGACGCGAGCTTCACAACCGCGAACGGCTCCCCGTAAAGAGCGATGACCACTACGTGCTCTCCCTTCGAGATCGAGGCTAAGACCATCGTATGGCGACCCGCCGTGACCAAGTGCGGCAGGCGGTTGTCCATGAAAACGTAGCCGGTGTGCTCTTCAGAGTACGGTTCAAGAGCGAACTTCCGAATCCCCGCCATGCCTGAAAGGCGAACGAGCTGGGGGAGCGCAAAGCACACAAAGTTGACGGCAGCCTTCGCGGTGGCTCTCTCGATGTCCCCGATCGAGAACTGGATCTCCCCCTTCAGCCAAGGCGCTTCGGTACTGCCGTGCGTGGGCCCACTCTTCACGCTGAGCCTAGAGAATGTTCCGTCGTTTAGTGCGGCCCGCAGTCTCTCTAGGCCGGCCTCGTCAGCGGCTCGCAGGAGGTACTTCAGCTTTCCCGTCTTCGCGATAGCGGGCTGGACAGGAGGAGTCTCCCCAGGGACCAGGACCTCCTTCATGGACAGCTCAACGGGAGCGCTCAGTTCGGCGAGTACGGTCTTATATGAGTCCTCGCCTTGCGACTTGTCACAAACGAACCTCATGCCGTCGTCCAGCATCACGAACTGGGATAGGACGATGGGCTTCGACTGCCTCTGGTCGAGACGCACGGATTGCCAAACTCCGGACGCCTCGTCCAAGCAGACGAAGAGTCCATCGAGCAAAGTTCGTTCAACGGTGAGATCCGGATGGCCAGCGTGCGAGACCTTCCGAACGTAGTCGACCAGGTGGGTATCAAGCGGCGAGAAGACGACGGTATTGCAGTCGCCGCACACGTCTTCTTTTAGAACGAGGTTCGTCCCGAAGGCTTGCTGGAGGACGTGCTCGGCGGTCCGGGGTTTCGTTGTGTCACCGCAGTAAATACAGGCCTTGAACATCGTTCAACCGTAGCGCTCGCCTCCGGTTGTTGAGAACCTTTTGATGCGACTGCCCGGGGGTGCCGAACACACGTAGAATCCCCTCGCCAGCCGCCACGAGAAACGCGAGGGAGGTCCCTCGAGACCTCGTCCACATCGAGTTCTCGCGCCTTCAGGGGCACGTCGCCGTCCCGGACTACCTTCACGCGGGCGTTCCGTGGCGGGTTACTGGGGATGATACGATCGAGTTCCCATCGTACATCAGCGAGGAGGAGATACGCCAAGCTCTCCCCGTCGGCTGCCGGATCGTCGGGACTCGCCCACTCTTCGGCGACGTGACCGAAGCTCGCGTTTCCCGTCCTGCCGCCCCTACGCGCATCCCAAGGGTTCGCAAGGGTCGCGAACCTCGCCAAGCCTCCGCCGTCGAGCTACCCGACACAGGCGGCCATCCGCTCGTCAGGCCAACCCACGACAAGGGCTAATGAAGGGATCTTAGGCTCCAAGCCTAGGTGCAATTGGCCCATGGATCTTTGCCGTTGGAGCATCCGCCGCGACAGTTCGGGCCCGTGCATCCTGCGCAGACGCCATTTGGACAACAGTAGGGTCCGCACGATTGCTGCGCGCTGACATCTCCTGAGGCGAAAAGCTCACGCGCACTAATGTGCCGGACGGAAACGACCTTCACGTCGACGTCTGCTCGAATCCGAACCTGCACGACACGCTCAACGAAGCCGCGGCTTCCAGCTTCGGCCCCCTCCAGCAAGTGCACGTCTTCGGCAATTGATTCGCGGGGCACAGATATGTAGACGGAACGATTTCCCGGGACGGGATAGATTCTCACTCGATCGGTTGCGGTGTCCGCGGTCAAGACGCCGACGAGCGGAACGTCGTTGTCGTAGATGTCGGGGGCAACTGTGGCGCTGGCGAGAGCTTCCGTGAGTTTCATAGTCCGAGGCTAGAGGGCGATAGCCTCTCCAGCAAGTCCAAACCAAGCGCGACCATAAACCGTCGCAACCGCTCACAAATCCAAAACATCCGCCCGCGCAAAGGCCCTCCTGGCAAGAAATCTCGTCGGGCTCCGAGAACCTACTTGTGAGGCTGACCTTTCAGCCTCGGAGCCGGATAGGCGCCAGAGGCTGATAGGTCAGCCATCCCATGAGCCAGAAACGCATCACCCTCCCCGAGGACCTCTACTTCGCGGCGACGATCGCCGCAGCGCAAGAGCGCCTTAGCCTTTCAGGCTATGTGGCCGACGTCCTAACCCGCGAGCGAGGCGGAAAGGCTAGCCAGCCTGATGAGCCTCAGCCGCTAGCCTTCGTGGACGACGTCGGGTTTCCCGAACCTCGCCAGCCCGTGGAGAGCTTCCGGACCCTCGTGGCGACCCTGCCGCGTCCGCCCGGCCCCGTCGTCGAGCCCACCCAACCTCCGAAGCCCATCGTCGAAGAGTCACCGTCGCACGACGAACCAGACGAGCAAGACGGCGGACCATCTGAACGGGACGCCTTTCGAACAGGTCGTTGAACCCCGCGGGGATCAACCCACCCCGAGAACGGGCGCCACGCGCCACCAGGGGAAGCGGCGCCAGGCGATGGCCACCCGGGCAGGGCAGCGGGTGCACTCGGCCCGTGGGAGCAGCCCGGGAGCGGCAACGGTGCGCCCGTAGTCGGGGCCGCGATGCGCGCGTGACTTCGTTCCAGATCGCACCCGCGAACGGGATGCCGCCCGGAGCGACCTTGGCGCCGAAGCCGAGCGGGCTCGGGGCCACGTAGTCGAGGACATTCGCCGCGAAGCTCTGAGGCTCGCTCTCGTGGGTGCTCGCCCACCTCGCGCGTTGGCATCGGTCGCGTACGCGACGAAGAGAACCGTGTTCACGCCGTGCGCTGGCACCGCAGCGCGGGGCGTAAAGCCGACCGTCGCGCCCGCCGCAAAGACACTCTTCGTGGGCGTGGAAGACCTGGGGTTGCCCCCGGCGGAGTACGCAACATTGGGCGCCCACGTTGGCACCGACAACGCCCGGGTCCAGTGCAGCGGAACACCCGATAGCGGCCAAACCGTTATCGCCTACGCGGTGGGTGGCTAATGGCCTTCACGGAGCTTTATCAAGGGTCGGCCTCCATCTCGACGACGGAGTACAGCCTCACGAACGGCTCGACGACGATCGCCACCGTCACGACGGACGCGGTCCTCTCCGTGTGGCTCGACCTCAACGCGATGGCTGCGGGCGACGAATACGAGCTGGTCCTTCGGGAGAAGGTCACGTCCGGAGGCACGCAACGAACGCTCGTCCTCGGGACCTTCTGGGGCACCCAGAGCGAGTTTTACATCAGCGGGCCCTTCCAGGTTCTCCACGGGTGGGACGTGACGTTGCGGAAGAGGGCGGGGACCGACCGCACGATCGGTTGGAGTCTTCGTGGCGTGACCTAACGTGTGGCCCTACGCGCTTCTCCTGCCGGCAGGGACCGCCCCGAGCGTTTACCCGGAGACGCTTTCGTGGACGGGCTGGTGGCGTGCGACCTACCTCCAAGCTCCGTGGAACGGAGCCGGCTCGGCTGGCCTCTCGGCGGGCCGCTACCTTCGTTCGGCCTCTGCGGGCCCTTCGTCGGGGACGGCGGTCAACGGTTACAACCCGGCCTCGTTCGACGGCTTCACGAACGAACTCGAGGGCGACGGGACGATCGAGGACTACGTCACGATCGGGTCCGACTTCACGAGCGTGGCGGTCCTCAAGATTGACCCCGCATCGCTCCCCGCGGACTCGACGCCCGCGTACGACTGCCCTCAGATCTGGAGCAACGGATCGGCGAACGCGGGCGTAGCCATCAGCGCGGGAGGCTTCCGGGCTTGGCACTACGACGACAACCCGACGACCCCGCTTCGGGTGACGGCGATCGCCTCCGTCTCCGATTGGTCCGTCTTCCACGTGGTCTTCTCCAAGATCCAAGGCGGGACCGTCCAGATCCGTCTCGACGGGGGCTCGTGGATCTCGCAGAGCACGTCGGGGACGTTGGCCTCGCTCGGAGGTCTGCCTCTCGAGGTCGGCCGCAACTACGACGCGAGCGGACGGATCAAGGGTGACATCCTCGAGTTGGGGTTCATTGCAACCCCGTTCGACACGACCGCGGCGGACAACTACCGAACGTACGCCCTCACGAGGTACGCGCTCGGCACCGGGATCCCCTGCCTCGTGGTCATGACCGACGGCTCGATCCGGCAGAGGCCGACGACGGGCCCGTACGGGAAGCGGATCATTTGGGACGGGGCCACGCTCGTCTGTGCGGTCTCGACCGGGAAGAGCCTCGTCCTCAACCCGGACGGCTCGTGGCGCCAAGCGAACGTTGGAGAGAGCGTGTTGGTTCCTCCGTGACGAGCTTCCGTCCTCCACGTACCGTCGATCCATGACGACCCCTATCTCCGTCACGCTGGAGTTCTCCGACGATGATTGGAAGCGCTTCGAGGCGCTTCCCGGGGTGCTGCCGAAGGGCTACGGAGCTGGGGAGGAGAACCTCGCCCGGATGGTCTTCTCGGGTGGCCTGAAGGCCAACGAAGGCCGTTCGTCAGCGCAAGCGCTTCCGTCGTCTGTCGCCAAGACGCTCACGCTCATGGCGTTCGGCTCGCAAGACACCGAGATCACAACGCTCGAGAAAGCCTGGGGCCTGAGCCGAGCGGAGGTCCTTCGGATCGTCGTCGTCGACGGCCTCGCCAGCGTTGAGGGAGCGGCCGCTCAGTTCAAGGCAGGTAATAAGATCGCCGGTCCAAGCAAGGGAGACGCTTAGGAACGAAACCGGAGGGGCTGCCGAGAGGGGGCATGGTCCTCCTCCCGCGCCCTCCGAAGGTCCCCGCGTCCGTCGTCTTCGTCGTCGCCTCCCGAGGGCTCCCGCGCCTCGTGGGGACGTGCCCTTCGTGCTCCCGCACCTGGCGAGCTGCCGGCCACCTCTACGCCCGGTGGAAGTGCTCCACGTGCGGGGAGAAGTTCGACCTCAAGTGGTGGGCGGTCGGGACGACCTAGGCGCTAGCTTCTGAAGCATGGGCAAGCTACAGACCCTCAAGCGCGACACGGTTCGGCAGATCATCGGAACGATCGACTACTCGGCCAAGCTTTCGTGCGACCACCCGACCCGCATCACGAAGGAGCAGCTTCAGCGTCCGGGCCGGATTTGGTGCAACCTGTGCGACGACGACGCGGAGCACGCGAAGGCTTCACCGAAGGGGCCGCGTCAGGACGTCGTACGCCACTACCAAGACAAGGAAGGCTACTGGGAGGACCTTGCTTGCGGCCATCGTCGAGAGGCTTCCCACAACCCGCCGAAGCCTGGACAGCGCCGACATTGCCTCGAAGCTGAGAAACCGGCCTAAAGTCGCGGATTGTTATTGCAACTCCGTTGCTGAATTTGGGCACGATTTGGGCACGGATTCTGTCCGTTCCGGTCCGCTCCCGTCCGACCCGGTCCGTTGGCCCATCTCGCGAAAGGGCTATAAAACAGGCCCTTCGCGAGGATTCATGGCGGAATACACGGACTTGCGAAAAGCCCCTCGGCAGTGTTCGATTCCCGGCGCCTCCACCCTTGGTCGGGGACCTTCGGTCCCCTCCCCTTCCCGCCGCTCATCTGGCTCGCCTGTACTCCGTCCACTTCGTGGACTCCGTGCAGGAGAGCGCGCTTCCCGGCGCCTCCACAATAGTTCCGAGCGCTTGACCGTAGTTTGGGCCAAGCACTGGCCCAGCGAGGCAAGCGAGCGGCGGGAAGGCCGACCCTCGAAGCTGGGCGCGGTCTTCCACCTCGCGGTAATAGCCGCGGGTGGTGGAACTGTTCTCGTGGCCGGCGCGGGTCTGGACGCGTTCGATGGGGCTGCCGTCGATGGCGCTCCACGTGCAGTAGGTGTCCCGCAGCGCCCGGAAGCCGATCATCTCGTGCGTGGCCGACTCCACGAAGATCGCCGGGCGGCATCCGCCGGCGGCCTGGAGGTGCTTCCGGAACATCGGGGCGACCTTGTGCTTCCCGAGCTTGCGCACCAGCGGCACCACCAGCGCATCAGGCGCGGCGCCCTCGCCCATCGCCTTCAGGATCGGGAGAAGCTCCGGCTCGATGGGTAGCGACCGGATGTCGGCTTGCGTCTTCGAGAGCTCCATCCGCTTCGTGTTCCAACCCCACGCGCGGCGGACGTGGATCTCGCCCTGCGCGAAGTCGACGTCGCTCCACCGAAGCTCGGCGGACTCTTCCGGTCGAAGGCCGGTGTGCGCGGCAACGGCGTAGGTGCGGCGCCATTCTAGGGGCATGGTGGCGCACGAGAGGAGCGCGGCGCCTTCGTTCGGCCACACCAAATGCTTGCGCTTGGACGGCCGATTCTCGGGCGGAAGCACGTCGGTACACGGGGTTGTCGGTGCACACGCAAGTCGCGTTGCTTCGCGTTGCGGGCGGCCGTGAAAGCGGTGGTGAGCACGGACCACACGTTTTGCGCCGTCCTCGGGGCGTGCGCCTTGGCGCGAATCGCGGTGTCGAGGCCATCGCGCACCAGCTCGATGTCATCGGAGGAGACGGCGGCCATGGGGCGCGAGCCGATGTGCGGTGAGATCCACTTGCTCCAGCGCCCCGCGGCCATCTTGTTCGCGTCTTCGTAGTCGGCGCGGGCGGCCGATAGCAGGAAGCGCGCATGCCATGTGGCGCAGGTCTCGGCGGCGTTCGGAGCGTTGCTGCGGGCCGCGTCCTCGCGAGCCTGGTCGCGCTTTGCGGCGAGCACTTGTCCGGTTGCGTCTCCCTGGGCCTGAAGGGTCGCCGGCGCGGCGCGGGCCTGCGCTGCCGTGAGGCCTTCGGGGAGATCGAAGCGGTGCGACTTCGTGCAGTCGCCGAGCCGGAGGCGGGCGCGCCTGTTGGCGCCGTGGGCCTCCAGAGTACCGGTGCGCGTCTTCTTCTTCGTGCTATCCGTTCTCACGTTCGTCCCTTCTTTGCAGGTTCGGACCACGCTCCCGGGCGTTGGCGCGCAGCGGGGCATTTCGTTTCAGGCGGCGATGCCCTTGCGCTTCGCTTGCTCGCGAAGCCAGGCGCGGAAGATGGCGCTAATGCTCTCGCCGGTCTCGGCCGCGAGGGCCTTGGCGAGCGCGTGCTCGGCGCCGGTAACTTGGACGTCGATCATCTTGTCGCGGAGCTCGGCGCCGGCTGCCTTTTGCCTTGCCATGCGCCTCGATCTAAGGAGTCCTGAGGCGCGCCACGTGCATCTCGTGACGCGCCCATGCGCACCGCGTTAAGCTTGAGTATTCGTTAAAGAACTTTCGCGTGCATTGTGCACATTGTCGAGAGTCGTTCAGCCCAGAGACGGAAGCTTCGAAATCGACGCGAGACGCAGACGCCGATGCTGGCCCTTCGTCGCGAAGACTCGGACGCGCGTCTTGTGGCCATCGTCCTCGAAGACGCGAGCAACCTTCACTCGATCCGTCTGCCCGACGAGCAGCACGGTGTGCTCCTCTCGGTCCTTCTCGTCCACGATCGTGAGGTAGTTACCCGTGTGGCCGAACGTGGCCGTAGCCACGCCCTCGAGCCTCACTTCGCCCGGACGCTGCGTTCTTTCCGCGGCGGCCGCGCTGGCCGCACGCAGCTCCTGCTTGTGCTCGGGCGTGAGCTCTACCGGTTGGGCAACGTCCGCCACCTTCCACGATGGCGACGAGAACACAGCACTACCAACCGCGGTGCCGTCGGCGGCAATTTGTCCGAACCCGGTGACGAAGGCGCGAGCGTACTGAGGGTCTGCGTCGGCCACCTCCCGAGCAATCGCGCCAGCGCCCGCCGTTGCCGCACGGGCCAGGGCGAAGAAGCGCGCCACTACGGCGTCCGGCGTCACGGTGGAAGTGCCCGAGATCTCCTGTTGCGTTCCGGTTGCGAGCAGAAACCGCAGGCCGAAGCTCGCTGCGAGCGCCGGTAGCTCGTAAATCTGTATCTTGTCGTGGCGCTCCATTTCGGACTCGCCACGCTCGCGGTAGGGCTCCCTGGCCTCGAGCTCGGCGGTCCGGACCAGGAGGGAAGCCATAGACTCGCGACGGGCCCTCGCTTCGGAGGCGAGGATCACGCCGCGGCGAACTTGCCCGCCGTCGAGCTTCAGGTCGAGGGGGATCGTACCGACGCCGTCGCGGTACAGCGGGTCGACCTCCTCCTCGCGACAGCATCGGTCGACGAGTCGCTCGAGCTCGGCAACGCCCTGGACCGTAATTCCGTCACCGGAAAGAAAACGGTAGGCGACACGCTTCGCGCGCTTCAACTCGTCGGCCTTGTACCAAAGCGCGACGGCGCTGATCGCGAGCACACTCCGAACGCGGGGAGACTCGACCGACACGGTCACGGCAACCGCCTCTTCAAGCTCCGCCGCGTTGGCGAAGTGCTCTCGCGCGGCCACGCGGTCGCCCGCGCGCCACGCCACCTCCGCCTTCTGCGCGAGTTCGTCGCTTTTGGCGCGACGTGGATCGAGGAAGGGGTTCTTCGGGGGCTTCACTTTTGGATCTCGGAGATGAGAACGTGCGCGGTCTTGAAACCTACCACCACGGCGACGCCAGGGCGTGCCAGGTCGCCGTGGGCAAGCTGTTTTATCTTGGTCCTGAGGCGGCGTTCAAGCTCGGTCACGCCTGAGTTTTTAGCTATGCCGCTCACCTCAATCCGCACGAATTCTTCGGCGGGAGCGCCCTCGGGAATGATGAAGAAGTCGGCCCCGCTGGCTGTTTGAGTCCGCCCCAGTAGCTTCCAGCGGTGCACATGGTGAAGGCACAGGCCCGCGACCGCGTAAGCTCCGTACTCGATCGCGTCGGTATCGTTCCCATGGGCGAGACGAACTTGGAGAGTCGGTTCCTTCCACGCAAGGTCTACGGCAAACTGCTTTCCCTCGGAGCGGATCCGCGTGATGGTCGCCGGGGGCGGCACAACGTGGAACCAACTGAGCACCACTGCGGCGGCCTCACAGAACGACGTGAATAGAGCCTGGCTCGTGTTGTGCGATCTGTGAGGGCGAGCGAGGTTTAGCACTGCCCGCGTCGCCTTCGTCGCCTTCTTCTTCCCCACGCGATCACGCTATCAGCCTTCGTCGCCGGGTCTCAAGAAAGCCGCGGCGACGGCGAGTTGACGACGCCGGTCGGTCCGCGTAGAGTCGGGGAGCGTTGCAAAACGCACTGCCGCCGCGAGCATGCCCCCCCGTGCCGCGGCGGTTGTCTTTTGTCCCGATGCTATCGCGACCGGGTGTGCGGACGCACGTACGTGCCGTCCTTCCGGACGTAGCCGTTCACGTGGACGGGACCGCCCATATTGAGCGGCGCGGGCGTGCCGGTGGGCCCGTAGTAATACACGGGCGGCGGCGCGGCGGCCGCTTGGGGAGCAACCTGGTACACGGGCGGGGCGCCGGGCGAAGGGTTCCCGACCCCCGGATTCGTAACGACGGTCGAGCGGATCACGATCTGAGGCCGCGGCGGCGCCACGGGAGACGCCGGCGGCCGGCGCGGGATCTCCCGCGGAACGGGCTCGGGCTCGGCCTGTTGCGCCGGCGCTGCCAGCGACGTTTCCGACGACGGCGTTCGCGTCTCGCTCGGCGGCCTCGATGCGAGATACCAGACGCCAACCGCGAGCACTGCTCCGAGACCCACTACCCGCCCCGTATTCATCCCTTCAGGCTACGCCACGACGCGAAGCGAGCGCCAGAGGTTCGAACAAGGCGCCGCCCCATCTGGGCGAGCCGGACCTACCACGATCTCTTCGCTGTCGATATGAGGGCGAACGAGTCTGGCTACGCGCGGGCGATGTGACGCGTGGTGAGTCGGCGTTCCGGCGGACGCGGCAGCAAGTCCAACGCCTCGCGCTCGAGCTCCACGCGCGGCCGTCATCGCGCCGAGCTTGGACAGCGGACGAACGCCGGGCCGGCTGCCGTCAGGAACGCCACGAGCTCGGCGATGCATGCGTCGACACGCTGGCGGTACGCCACCGCGTGCGCGCGGGCGTCGGCTTCGATGGTGGCCAGGCCTGCGTGACGATCATGGTCACGCACGGGCCCACGGCTTGCGACGCAGCGTTCACAGTGCATGCGACGCAACTTCGACGATGCAGGTCGTCAGAAACCCGCGGAGACCTGCGTCAAGATGGAGAGATCGTTAACGAAAAGGGCGCGCATCCTTGTTCACAACAGAGCTCCCGCGCGCTACGATGGGCGCAGATGGTGAGGGACGTCACGGAGCGCGAAGCAGTGATCGCCGAGTGGCTCCGGCCACAATCGAAAGGCATCGCTGCGCCGATCGCGGAGCTGACTTGCATCGGCACGAGGACGGGTCCGGACAAGCGCACGAATGAAGACCGCGTGATCTACGCGCGCATCCCTGACGATCGTGGCAGCGCGGCGGACGCGTTCATCGTCTGTGATGGCATCGGCGGCCTAGACCAGGCGGCCGACT
>JABFRG010000511.1 GCA_013141295.1 Polyangiaceae bacterium | reverse complement strand
GGTCTTCAATCGCTTGGCGGTCATCAGCGCGGCGAGGCGGGGAATGGCAACTATGCCGAAGCGGGCCACCGCGCATCCGAGCGAGTACGCGGCCAGTCGGTGAATGTTCGCCAGCGCCGCGTCGTCCGATAGCTCGAAGAAGCGTGCGGGGTCGATCGCGCCTTTGGCTCCCACGATCTCCGCGTCGCGCTCCGGGGTGGCGGCCTTCGAGGAGCGCGTCATCTGTTCACGAAAGCGACGCAACGCCTCGGTCTCCACCACACGCTCACGGTCGACGATCACGTCGAGATCCCGCGCCGGCCACGGCGCTTCGCGGGTGAGCCACGGGGGCGAAGCGATGCACCGAGGCAGGTGCTCCGTCGCCATCGCGTCGTCGCTCGCGCCGCCCATCGCGCGCTGGCGCTCGAGCTCCACGACGATCTCGCGCACCGTTGCGGCATTGCGTCCGCGGCCGGCAGCAGCTGCCTCGAGGTGAGGGAGGTACTCGGGATTCGCGGCGAAATAGGCCTTCGCAGGGCCTCTCGCCAGATGCGCCGCGGAGGCAATGGCCACCGCAGCGTCCTCGCTTCGCACGCAGGCCAGGACCTCCACGATCTGGATCACGTGGGCCGTCGACTCCTTCTCCAGCGGCTTCGCTAGCAGCACGGTGAGCCTCCGCACCGCGCGCGGCACCGGTGGCCGCACCAGCACTTCCGCGTACACCGAGGTGGTGAACAACTCGCTGCCGGCCACCGCGGCCACCGCTTCGAAGGTCGCTTGCGACTCCAGGTAGGGCAGGAGGCAGCGGGCCACCGAGGAGATGCGATATGCGGGCAGCCCGTGGGTGCCCGCCGCGAGCAGGGCAGCGTCCTCCGCCGCCCACGCTTCGTTCTCGAAGGTTCGCGTCCAGGCCGCGCGCTGCTCGAGCGACAAGCCCGAACGCGCCTCCGCCACCTTGCGCGCATAGTCGCTCCGCTCGGCGTCCGATGCCGCGAGTACGAACGGCCGCAGCGCGAAGATCCACGGCGTCAGCTCCGGTCGGATCGCGACGCCGCCACCCGTGTCGCCTCCCGCGGCCACGAGCCAGCCGATGCGCGCCTTTCCCTCCATCCGTGCGACGTTCACCACGGCCTGCGGCGTCACCAGCGCTTCCAGCACCGGCCCCACGCCGTGCGCTGCGGCCAGCGTCGCCGCGACGATCCACGGGCGCTCCGGCCCGGTGGCGACGATCGCTTGCACCCGCGTCACCGCCTCGCTTCCCAGGTTCGCCTCGAGACCGCGCCGCGATGCGAGGGCCTGCACCAGCCACGTTTGCAGCGGCCGTAGCGCGTCGCCCACACGCGCGAGGCCGGCTTCGAGGGCCTCGGGTTTGCGCAGCACCAGGCGCTCCGTGGGCACCAGCGGCGGATTCACCACCGCCCGAAGCTGCTCCGTCACCGTCACCTCTTCCATCCCGCGAAAACTACCAGAGGTTGTAATCCCGAAGAATCCTTGCAGCGCGCTCACATGCTGCAAAGCGACCGGGTGCTCGCTTCGCTCCTAAGAAACAGGGTGGCGAACCCACTCCGCTTCAGTTCGCGGTCACCCCGAACGCAGCGAGGCGGCCCCTCGGATCTGCGGCGATGTGGCAGAGGGGGTCCCTCGCTTCGCCCGGGATGACCGCGTGTTTCTTCGATAGCGCCGTGGCCCTTCATGGCGACGGAGCCGTCTTCTGCCTCAGCGGAAGGCCATGAGCCGCGTACCCGAGGCCACGATGATGGTGTGATCCGGACCGAGGGCGATGCGCTTGCCCTCCTCCGGCATCGTCAGGTCGATGCGGGTGGCGCCGGTGGCGTCGACGGCTACGAGATGCTTGCCGACGACGGCGTACGTGCTCCCCGCGCCGTCCAGCGCGAAGTCCGGGAACCAGTTGGTGGCGCCCATGGGCACCGCGGCCTTCTGCACGCCGTCGGCGCTCCAGATCTCGAAGCTGCCGTCGAAGGAGTCTTGCCCCGCGTGGAACACCGCGTCGCCGTTGGGGTGGAAGAGCGGCACCCGAAGGAGCCATCCGTGCGAGGTGGTCTTCCAGAGAAGCTTTCCGGTGGCCACCGAGTAGACGTTCCATTGGTGCCAGGGCGGGCTCTCGTAGCGATGGTCGTCCGACTGCGTGCGCACGAAGAGGTGATCGTGCGGGAAGTCGGCGGCGATGACGCCGCCCGCGGCGGAGATCATCCACATGTACTTGCCGGCGGCGTCGGTACGCGTCACGTACGTGCCCGACAGGTCGAGCAGGCCGCCCGACGGCACCACGAAGTGGGTCTCCGTGCCCGCCACTTCACCCGAGTCCGCCGGTTGCACCAGGTCGGTGCGGTTGGTGGTCGGATCGAAGCGCACGGTGTTGCCCAGGTAAGGTGATGCGCCGTTGTTCTGCACGTAAGTGCGAACGTAGGGCCGGCCTTGCGCGTCCAGACGGAGCAACGGCAGGATGCGTCGGGTGCTGTTCTCGTCCCACCCATCGCGGAGCGCTTGGCCGGGTTGCCGCAGGTTGCCCACCGAGGTCGCGACGCCGTGGGTGTCGATGCGGAAGAGCTCGCGGTCGTAGAGGCCCTTCTGGGGCCCGCGCGCCACCGCGAACGCGTTGAGCACGTAGGGGGTTCCATCGGCGGCCAGGGCCAACGACGGGCGGTCTAGATCGCCCAGATCGAGCCGCTCCGAGAGGACTCTTCGGCCCGCGGCGTCCACCGCCGAGTACACCAGCGCCTCGCTGCCCATCACGATGCTGCGCGGCCCGTGCAAGAGGTGCGTGGTCCCATTGCGGCCCACCGCAATGCCCTCGAGCGTATCCCAGCCGGTGAAGCCGAGGGGCGTCGACCACGCCAACGCCGCGGTCAGCGGACCTTCCACGTTGCTTCGGTACCCGGCGTCTCGGCACTGGCCCATCATCGGCCATGGGTGTGCAATGCATGGATCGGTGGACGTCGCCGGAGACGAAGGCGGGAGCACGCCGCCGCGCTTCTCCAGGTGGATGACCACCGAGTCGGTACCGTCGCTGCCGCCGCGGAACGCCACGTAGTGGGTGCCCGAACGCGTAAGGGTGAAGCGGACGCGCGAGTCTCGCGCATAGTTGGCGGTGGGGTCGGCGCCGGCCAGTTTCTTTCGCCCGTCGGGCCCGATGAGCACGGCGGTGCCGTTCCCCCAGTGTTTGACCCACGCTTCGACCTCGTCGCCCGCGACGCCGGTGAATTTCACCGCGGTGACGGTCTTGGGCCCCACCGAGAGGAGCTCGGTGTGCCCGCCGTAGGCCAGGGTGGTGGTGACCGCCTTGGCCGAGAAGCCCGTCAGCTCGTCGGAGCTGGTGTCGAGATCGTCGCCCGTGGCCGACGTACACGCCGCGAGCCCGATGAGTGCAAGAACCAAGAGCCGACCGCGCATATGTTCCATCTCCGAAGGTAAGGACCGAGAAGCAGACCTGAGACGAAGGGCGCGGCCCGGTGATTCACGGTATTGGCCGGCCGTGGGCGCCGTTCGGTGGCGTCTCGGAGGGCGCTCTCGAGAGCGCGGTTGATTCCGGGACCGGGTCGCTCTATTAG
>JABFRG010001137.1 GCA_013141295.1 Polyangiaceae bacterium | reverse complement strand
GTGCTGGCCAGCGCCCTGGCCATGGACAAGGCGTTCGCCCGGCGGGTGTTCGCCGCCGAGGGCTTGCCGGTGGCCGCCGGCGCCGCGGTGCGTGCCGGGGCCGTCGACGAAGCGCCCGCGCTCCTCGCGCGGCTCGGCAGCTCGCTGGTCGTGAAGCCCTGCCGGAGCGGCTCGGCCATCGGCGTCACGCGGCTGGTGCACGCGGACGTCGCCGCGCTCGTGCGCACCCTCGAAGAGGTGTGGCACCTCGACGACGTGGCCATCGTGGAGGAGCTCGTCCCGGGCAAGGAGATCACCTGCGCGGTCCTCGACGTGGACGGCGCGGTGGCGTTTCCGGTGACCGAGATCGCCTCTCCGAACGATGCATTCTACACCTACGAAGCGCGCTACGCCGCCGGGCGCAGCGTGCACACCTGCCCCGCGCACCTGCCCCCGGAGGTGACCGCGCGCGTGCAGGAGGTCGCGGTGGGCGCGCACCGTGCGCTCGGGTGTCGCGACCTCTCTCGCGCGGACTTCGTGGTGGGCGAGGGCGGCCGCGTGGTGCTGCTGGAGGTCAACACCATGCCCGGCTTCACCGGCACCAGCCTGTACCCCGAGGCGCTGGGGGTCGGGGGCGTCGCGTTCCCTTCACTGTGCGACAAGCTGGTTCGCCGGGCTTTCGCCCGTGGAGCGACGCGCCGCAACGAACCGCGGGCGTTTCCCAAGTAGCTCCTTTACATCCCGTGGAAGAAGCCCAACACTGATGTGAGAGGGCCTCTTCATGCCGCGAGATTCCCTATTCGGAGACCGGGTTCTCTGGACGGGCCAACCCCGGCTGTCGCGGTGTCCGCTGGGCTACCGTTTGGTGGCCGGAGCTTTCGCGCTGGTGTCGCTCATCACCCTGGCGTTCGCCACCGTGGTGTCGATGTCGCTGCACGTCGCGGTGGGCACCATGCTGGTGTTCGCCGGCTGGTGCGCCACGCTCGCCTTGCTGGCCTGGCGCCTTCCCATCGTGTTCCGGGCCGGGCTCCAGTACACGGTCACCGACCGTCACGTCATCTGGAAGCGCGGCAAGCTCCGGCGGTCCATCGAGCGCAGCAGCGTCAGCTTCGCACGCATCGTGTGGAACCCGCGGGTCCCCGGCGTGGGCGATCTGGTCCTCGTGCGCGCGGTGCCCACGGGAGCCCTTCGGCGCACGCTCACGCTAACGCTCTCCGACGTCGAAGCGCCCGATCGGCTCTGGGCGAAGATTCGTGGGGCTCAGCCGAGCGAGGCCATGGGCGATGGCGACCGCCCGGTCTCCCAGCGATTGCAGGAAGGCGAGCGCGTGCTGTGGAGCGCCATTCCGTTGGCCGCGCCCTGGAGCACCCGACGTATCGGCGCCACGGTGCTGTCGCTCCTCATCGCGGGCGCCGGCCTGCGCACGCTGCTGAGGGTCATTCCCCCGGTGCACCGGGTGCACCACTCGCTCACGCCGTTCACCTTCGCGATCCTCGTGGTGGGCGTGGTCCTCTCGCTTCTCCTTGTCACCAGCGCGGCGGTGGTGGTGGGCTACGCGGCGGTGGTGCGGCCCATGCGGCTGCGCAAGGAAACTCGGTACTTCGTCACGAGCGAGCGGGTCCTCATCCGGCGCGGTCAGGAAGAGCTGTCGCTCGACCGTGCGCGCATCGCCTACGTCATCACCGCGCCCTCCGGCGGCCGCCGGCTGAGCGACCTCTTTCTGGTGCTCGACGGTCCCAAGGCGCGCGCCATGGCCATGAGCGGCGCCTTCGGCAGCGACGCGAGCGTGGATCTCGAGCCGGTGTTCACCGCCATCGACGACGCCGAAACGCCACATGCGATTCTGTTCGAGCTCAAGAGTGCCGCCTGAGAGCGGCAAAAACCGCGGTGCTCCGGCGACAGGCTGGTCAGGGCCCACAAGTCCTGGTTAGATGAGCCCGTGATTTCCCAGACCCTGGGCGGCAAGTACCGACTCAACCGGCTCCTCGGAGACGGCGGTATGGGCACCGTGTACGAAGCCGAGCACCTTCTCCTGGGCACGCGTGTGGCCATCAAGGTCCTCCATCCGGAGCTCGTGCGCCGCGCCGGCCTGGTGGAGCGCTTTCTCCAGGAGGCGCGCGTCTCCGCGCAGATCAAGAGCTCCCACGTGGTGCAGGTGCTCGACGTCGACCAGACCGTCGACGGCGTCGCGTACATCGTCATGGAGCTGCTCGAAGGCGAGCCGCTCTCCAAGGTGCTCGACCGCGAAAGCCGCCTGGAGCCCAACAAGGCCTGCGAGTACACCCGGCAGATCCTCGAGGCCCTGGAAGCCGCGCACGCCCTCTCGGTGGTGCATCGCGACCTGAAGCCCGAGAACGTCTTCGTCACCATCGTGGCGGGTCGGCCGGTCCTCAAGCTCATCGACTTCGGCATCGCCAAGCTTCGCCGCACCGAGGCCGGCGCCAAGAATCTCACGGTCGCGGGCATGCTCATGGGCACCGCCGAGTACATGGCGCCGGAGCAGGCCTACTCCGCGGATCGCGCGGACGCACGCTCGGACATCTACGCGGTGGGCGTCATGCTGTTCGAGATGCTCTCGGGCACCCGCCCGGTCGTGGGTGACGACGCCCGCCTCATCGCCATCCGCATCGAGAAGGGCGACGTGACGCCGCTCATCAAGGTCGCTCCCTTCGTGAAGCCGGAGCTCGCCGGCCTCGTGCACCGCGCGCTGGCGGCGAGGCCCGAGATGCGCTTTTCCAACGCCACGGAGATGCGCCTGGCGCTCGAAGCGGTGGAGGCTGGCCGGCCGCTCGGTACCGCCCAGGCCACCCCCGCGAAGCTGGAGGAGGGGACCGGCACCATGATGGGCGCGCCGGTGCCTGCCGCGCTCACCGCCCCGGTGCCCAACGCCCAGGCCGCGCGCGCGGCGATGGAGCTCGGGAGCACGCATCGGGCGCCGCCCGCCGATCTCCCGCCCATGGCCAACGGTGGCTACCCCCAGCACCCGCAGGCTCGCCCACAGCCGCAGGGGCCGGGCCCCATGCCCATGGGACCGAGCGCCCAGATTCCTTCCCGATTCGGCTCGGCCCCGCCTCCGCGTCGCCGCAGCTTTCCCCTCTGGCCCATCGCCCTCGTCGCGCTCTTGGTCGGAGGAGGCGTCGGTGCGGTCCTCATCCTCAACAGCGACGACGCCAAGCCGGTGGTCACGCCGGAGCCGCCGCGCCCGTCCACCACCACCCCGGTCAGCACCGGCGCCGCGCAGACCTCGCATCCGGTCGACACCAGCGCGCCCTTGGCCTCGCTGTCGAACCCCAACACCGTGCCGCCAGCGGTGACGCCGCGACCCACCGGCACCGTCGCGCCGCACCCGACGGCCACCGCTACCGCCCAGCCCACCACCACGCCCACCGGGCCCGGACCGTTCGTCATGCCCACCAACCTGGGCATCCCGACCGTGCTCCCCACGACCTTCGTCCCGCCCACCGGCTGGCCCACCTGGCCGCCGCCGCCACCGCAGTAGCGTCGCCGTTGGGCCGTGCTTTTCCGCGGCGTCGTGTTCTTCCGCGAGCGGTCCCCACGGTACGACGGTGAAT
>JABFRG010000442.1 GCA_013141295.1 Polyangiaceae bacterium | reverse complement strand
GCTCCGGCACCGACCGAAGAGCTGGACGCCGGCGTGCCCGAGGTAGACGGCGGCGCGCTCAATCACGAGACCAGCGATGCAGGCCGCGCCACGCCCAGCATTCCCACGAGCATCTCGCAGCTCTTCAACGCGGGCATGGACGCCGGCGCCCTGGAGCCCGAGGACTACCAGGACGAAGGCGAGACCCTCGCCAAGCGCAAGAAGGCCGTGGGCTGCGGCAGCAACGTCGCGCCCGACGCGTCGGCCGGCGGCGAGCTGCTGCTGGTCCTCGGCGGGATGGTGCTTCTCTTCCGCCGCAAGCGCCGCGCGGCTGAGCGGTAGCAGCGCGGCTGCGTCGGGCCGCGGACTTCAGACCACGGAGACGAGGTGCTGCGGCACCCAGAGCTGCCGCCCATCGGACATGGTCACGTACACCTGACCGCTCGCCAGCTGGGCCACGGTGCCGGGGTAGCGGTTTCCGTCGGACCACGTGACCATCACGCGGGAGCCGGGGCTCATGACCGCCGAGTTGAAGGCCTGGCCGAGGGCACCGAAACCCGCCGCGGCGGCGCCGGCGAAGGCGTTGGCGGCGTGCCCCGCCTGGTTCAAGAACGCTTGATCGGGCGAGGGTTGGGCATAGGGATTCTGACCCCACGCCTGCTGGGGCTGCGGCGGCTGCGGAGCGCCGTACCCTTGCTGCGCGTACGGCTGCGGCTGCGCCGGTTGCTGTTGCGGCGCGCCGTACCCCTGCGGCGGCTGCGCCTGTTGCTGCGGCTGCGCTTGTTGCTGCGGAGCCCCGCCGCCGATCTGCACCGGACGCGGCATGCCGCCCGCGCGAATGCGCGCCGACTCTTGCTCCACCAGCATGCCGTAGCTCATGTACTGGGGGCTGGTGGGAATCTTGGCGTTCCAGTCGCCGGCGAGGAGCGTCCAGGTGGCGCCGTCGATCTTGTAGTACCCGAGCATGCCCTCGTAGCCGATGGCCGCGGCGGCCCCCGCCATACCCACGTACTCCTCGAAGGTCACGGTGGGCTTCGCCTGACCCGACGAGGCTTGCTTGCGCGCGAGCGCCGCCTGGTAGAGCGGCATGTACGCGGTGGCCACCTGCCCCATGAGCGACATGTCCTGCATCCGAGCCGTCCACCCGGTCACCGCGGCATCCCAGTCGGCCCGAGCAACGCCCTTGGCCTCCACGATGCGCGCGATCTCCTCCTTGTCGGTCACGCCGGTGATGTCGGCGCCGAGCTCGGCGTAGCGTTCGAGGGAGATACCGGCAATGGGTGCGTAAGGGTCCATGGGCCGAGCAGGCTACACGACTTTCAGGTCATCGACCACGCTACCAGGCCGAACACCAGCGCCAGGATCAGCACCGTGAAGGCGAGCGCGGCAAACAGCCAAAGGCGGACCGCGCTGTGCACCGTGTTCTGGATCTGGTTCACGTGCGCGAAGGCGTTGGCTTGCATCTGCGCCGCCATCTGCGGCGACTGCGGCACGCCGATGTTCATCACCACCCGCTGCGCCACGACCACGCCGTCGCCCACCTGCATGGGGTGACCGCCGCCGAAGACCATGCCCGAGCCCGGGTAGGCGCCCGGATGAACCCCCTGCCCTTTCAGGATCTCCTGCACCAGCGCCGCCTGCTGCTGGGCCCGCGCACGATGCGGGAGCGCGGTACGGCAATACGGGCAGTCGTCGCGGGTGAGATCGTGGACGCTGAGATTGGCGCCGCACGTCTGGCATCGTTGAATACCTGCATTCTGCATGGTGATCGCCTCAGGGAATGGCGCCGTTGGAGGTTCCGCCCAGGTCCTGGCAGGTGCCGCCCAGGCAGCGCTGGCTACCCAGACACTTGCCGCAGCTGTAGGAGCCGCCGCAGCCGTCGCTCACGGCACCGCATTCTCGGGTCCCGCAGGCGACGGCCATGGTCTTGGGTGTGCAGCCGCATACGTTGGCCACGCCCGCGCCGTTGCAGGTCTGCGGCGAGATACACGCGCCGCAGTTGACGGTGCCGCCACAGCCGTTGGGGACGTCCCCGCAGTTCTTCCCCAGCTGCGCGCAAGTCTTGGGCGTGCACCCGCACACGTTGGCGATGCCGGCGCCTCCACACGACTGCGGATCGGTGCAGGTACCGCAGGGAATGAGGGTCCCGCAGCCGTTGCTCACCTGGCCGCAGTTCTTGCCGAGCTCTCCGCAGGTCTTCGGGACGCAGGGCTGGGCGCCGCACTTGTTGGCGCCGCCGCCGCCGCAGTTGGGCTTGGTGAGATCGGTGCAGGTGCCGCAGGAGGCCGTGGTACCGCCGCAGCCGTCGGCCACCTGACCGCACTCGGCGCCCTGCTCCTTGCAGCCTTGCGGCTTGCACTCGCACTTCGTGCCGGTGCACGAGAGGTTGCCCGCGCAAGTGCCGCACACCGGCGCACCGCCGCATCCGTCGTCGTGGGTACCGCAGGTGGCGCCGAGCTCCGGACAGGTCTTGGGAACGCACGCGCATCGCCCTGCCGTGCACGCGCCACCGGCGCAGGTGCCGCAGTCGACGCTCCCGCCGCAGCCGTCGTCGTGGATGGAGCAATCACCGGGGGTGCAGGCGCGCGGCACGCAAGCGCCGGGCGCAGCGTCTTGCCGCAGCGAGGCAGACCCGAAGTCGGCATCGATGAGGAATCCGCAGCCGAAGTAGACGACCGCGAGCACCGCCACGAGGACCGTCGCGAACCTTCGCATGATCCAGCAACGTATCACATTCGCGGCGCGCCGCACCCGCTCCCGGGCCGCCCGAACGGACGACACTCTAGAGCACCAATCAGTTTGAATCGGTCGGCTTTTGGGCGATTTGCGTCGCGCCGCTGCGTTGCTCCTCCTCACCTAGCAGCAGTAGGTGTCGTCGTCGCGCGCGGCTCCTGCGCGTGCTCGCAACTCCCCCAAAATCCTCGGTCTTCAAACTGATCGGTGCTCTAGAAGCGGACCACCGGGTCGAAGCGCCCGTTCGTCTTCGCGCTCTTGGGCGCGGTGAAGTAGAGCACGAGGCCGGTGGCCACCAGGGCGGCGCCACCGATGACGAGGACCGTCGAGAGCGGCGTCATCCACTTCAGATCGGAGGCGGCGTCGAAGCCGTCCTGGTCGCACACGTTCTGCCCGTCGCAGTGCGAGCGGTACGTACCCGCGCGGGCGAGCGACCACACCCCGAAGAGGGTGCCTCCCACCAGCGCCGCGCCGCCGACGCCGCCCACCACGAAACCGATGGTGCGGCGCGAGGAGGTCGCGGGCCGGTCCGCCGGATCGGGCTTGGCCCTCACCACCGGAGTCGCCTTCGGCACGGTGGCCAGCGGGCCCTGGGGCGCGCCCACGGTGAGCGTGACCTCGACGGTGGCGCCTTCCGCGACCGGCGTGTCGAAGGTGGCGGGCGCGCGCCCATCGGCCTCCACCACCAGGGCTTGCGTGCCCGGGTCGACCGCCAGCGGGGCCTCGAAGATCGTCACGGGGGTGTCGCCATTGCGCACGCGCGCGCCGTCCGGGAGATTCTTCTTGTGGAGCACCAGGTGCCCGACGCGCTTGTCGAGTGCGGAGGCCTTGTCGATGGCC
>JABFRG010001071.1 GCA_013141295.1 Polyangiaceae bacterium | reverse complement strand
GTGGTATCGCGATTGCGTTCGGCCCCTCCTCCGCACCGGCCCCGAAGGCTGGCCTCGCTGCTGCGGCGGAGGCTGCTCGCTGCAGGGCTCGCAGCCTCCGCCGCAGCAGCGAGCAGCTCGTGCGCGTGGCCGTCCGCACCAAGGAGCTGCTCGGCCACGAACGGAAGGGGGAGTAGGTGCTGCTCGGCGCGCGAGGTCTACGAAGAGGCAGCCCGACCATTCACGATTATCGCGCCTCGCTCGCCAGCGATCGCTGAGGACGCTCGTCCACACCCGATCCAATTTCCGGCGATCACGTCGAGCCTTGGCAGTAGAACGACCAAAGCCGCTCGGCCTCGACACACGCGATGCGAAGAGTGCACACTTCGGTCTCGAGCTGAGGTACTAGCGAACCATGAAAGAACAATTCGGGGTGGGTCTGGTTCTGGGGATGCTTGCGCTCGCGGGCTGCAGCTCGGAGCAGAAGTCGTCGACCAGTAGCGACAGCGGCGTCGATGGTGGGAGCCCGGCGGATTCTGGCGGTAGCGATGCAGGGCCCGATGGCTGCATTCCCAAGGGAGGGAGTTGCGCCGCGAACATCGCTTCCTGCTGCAGCACTTTTTGTTCCGTCGACAGCGTGACCAAGACGCAGATCTGCGACTGATACAGCGACCTTCCCGAATTCACTCCAGGAGGTTGTCGGGGACGGGCATGCCTTTGCGGTGCTCGCGGGTGTCGACGGCGGCGTCGTGGGGGGCTGCGCGCTTCACGAGGGCGTCGGTTTTTGCGTCCGCGAGCACCATGCTGGCATCGGTGGGGCCTGCCGCGGCGGCATCGCGTGCGGCGTCAACGGCGTCTGCGTCTTGGACGCCGGCGCCGGTGTCGCGCGCGCCTTCGTCGCCGCGGCTGGCGTCGAGGACTTGCTTGGCGGTCTCCATGCCGCGCTGGCACGCGAGAAAGGTGCCGGCGGCGAGGGCCACCACGATGGAAGCAGCAGCCTTGAGGCGGCGTCGGACGCGCCGGGGGCCCACTTGATCACGTTTCGCGAACATCGGTTACCTCGCTGGGCTTCTTGCGACCGAGACGGATGGGCGTGCCCGCAGCGCCGGGAGAAGGACTGGGCGCGGGCACGTCGACGGTGGGCAGCCACTCCGGGCGCGGAGGTGAATGCCAGTTGGGGTCGACGCCCTTGTAGACGCCGAAGATGGAGAGCAGGCTCTCCTTCAGCGGGAGGATGTTGGGGCGTCGGGGCATGACGTCGGTCATGTGGCAGATGAGGTACCAGGCCCGGAACATCGAATAATAGTAGTCGTTGGGAGGCAACTTGATGAGCTGCTTCACCAGGGGAAAAAGCTGCGGAATCGCTGCGGTGACCGCGAAGAACTTGTGCAGGTTCTCGGTCTGCCGCTTGGTGCTCGGGTCTGGAAACTCGATGACCGACTCGGTGTAGTAGCTGTCGTCGATGAGCTCGAAGTCGCCCTTGAAGTAGCCATTCTCGATGGCGTACTTGGCAATGCCGGTGCCGGGGTAGGGCGTGCACAGGGTGGCCGCGGCGTAGTCGACGTCGAGGTCGATGTTGAGCTGCAGGGTAGCGAAGTCGTCTTCCAGCGTGCCGCCGGGAATGCCCAGGATGTTGTCGGCGAAGACCACGATGCCGGCGCGCTTGAGCATGCGAATGCCGTCGGCCAGGCGATCCATCTTGATGCGCCGATCGAGCACCTCGTTGGCCAGCTTCTCGTTGGCCGTCTCGATGCCCACGTTCACCGTGTGGCAACCGGACCAGGCAAGGAGGTCGACCATCTCCTCGGTCATCATGTCGGCTCGCAGGTGGCAGTAGTAGGGGAGCGCCACCTCCCGGCGATACAGCTCGCCGAACTCGCGCAGCCACTTGGCGCTGTACACGAAGATGCTCTCGCGAAAGCCGATGACCTGCAGCGGCCCCTTGGCGCGCACGTGGACGATCTCGGCCACCACGTTCTCCGGGCTGCGAATGCGCACCTTCTTCCAGCTCGAGCCGTAGTGCTCCACCATCGAAGGGTTGAAGCAGTAGCTGCAGGGGAACGGGCATCCGCGGTTGGTGGTGAACGACTTCAGCGGCCGCATGCGCAGCGCATCGTCGTACTCGTACAAGAGCTCCCGCGGCGGAAACGGAATGGCGTCGAGATCGCGCCGCAGCTCCCGGGCCGGGTTTCGATACACCACGCCCTCGTGCTTCACCCACAGATCGCGAATCTTGGTGTGATCGTCGCCGCGGTCGAGCGCATCGAGCAACTCCACCGACGCATCTTCGCCCTCGCCCCGGCAGATGACGTCGATGCCCGGCGTGTGGATGACGTCGGGAAAGTACGTGGCGTGGGCGCCGCCCATGTACGTGAGGCAGCTGGGGAGCACCTCCTTGATGCGCGCCGCGAGCCCCAGATAGTACCGGTGCAGTCCGGTGGTCGCCCCGAAGGCCACCACGTCCGGCCGGTACTGCCGCACCGCTGCCAGCACGTCGTTCCCGCGGGTGCCCACGAAGCGGCACTCGTGCCCGGCCGCCATGAGGCACCCGGCCACGTAGAGCGCGCCCAGCGGCTCTGCGCCTTCCAGCTCCTTCACCACGAACAGGACGCGCTTGCCCATGCGCCTACACTATGCGCCATCGCCCAGACCCTGTCGACAGCAGCCATTTGCCGGCGTTTTTGCGGCTCCGGCACTTTTTTTCGTCGTCGCCTGCGACTTGCGCGGGGGGTCGGCATCTCCGGCGTGGCGCGAGGCATCCCAGCCTCTGCGTCGGTGCCCACCCCGGAGGACTCGCATGTCGGCCCGCGTATTTCGCTGCAACGTTCGCAATGATGGAACCGGCTCCCTGGAGTGGGTCGACGGACGCCTGGAGCACGGCGCCTGGACCATTGCGCCGGTGCAGGGGTCGCTGGTCGAGCCCGGCGAGATCGTCTCGATCGAGTGCACCTCCGAGCGCGATCTTCCGGTGGACGGCGAGTCGCTGCGGGGCACCCGCGGCTGGGTTCTCTTTCGTTCCTACGGCTCCGAGTCCTTCGGCGAGGTGCACGAGGAGTTCGTGCGCATCGAGTGGGACGTGCCCTACTGGACCACCGCGGACGACCGCACCACCTGCACCGTGACGCGCTTCGATCCCCGTAAAGCTCCGCCTGCGGGAGGCTTCGACGACGAGACGGTGCAGCCGCCGAGCATCTCGGTGCAGCGCGACGCCCGGGTGCTGGCCGAGGACTGCTTCCGCATCCAGGACGTGCCCTGGAGCCTGGTGCTCACCTGGCCGGCGCCGGCGGGTGCGAGCTCGCTCCACGAAGCGCGCGTGCGCGCCGATCTCGTGGTGGGCGGCACCGTGAGCGCCGACTCCACGCGGCCGCGGCCCGCCGCCGGCAATCGCCGCTTCTTCTCCGGTTCCGGCCGCCGCTCGCTGCATCCGTTGGCGCGCACTTCGCCCGAGGCCTGGGAAGGCGAGTGGGGTGGCACGCACGTGGTGGCGTCCATTCGCTGTGGGCGTCGCGGTCGCCTCCACGTGGTGGTCACCGAGCGCGGCGAGCAGGCGGAGCCCCGCGTGGTCCGCAGCTTCGACGTGCGCGTCCGCAGCTCCCTCGCCGCCACCGGCAGCGTGCCCCTTCGTGCGGAGGCGGGCATGCCCGGCACCACGCCCGAGGCTACCGAATCTGCGCCCAAGCTCGGCGCCGACTCGGTGCGCCTCGACAACGACGCGACCCTCGACTTCTACCGCGTGGCCATCGACGGCGAGAGCCCCACCCTCGCGCTCCGCTACCGACGGCCCGCCTCGCGCCGTCACCGCACCACGACGCCGCAGGACGAGGTCCTCTACTTTCGCCCCGCGCCCCGCTGATCCGCGGCGAACGTCTCGTACACGTGGTCCATGAAGGCGCGAATGCGGCTGCTCGTCCGCAGGTCCGGGAGCGTGAGGAGCCACAGATCGCGCGCTTGGGCCGTGCGTCGACCTCCGATGCGTACGAGGTCGGCCGCGGCATCGCCGTCGAAGCAGGGCAAGAAGTGCACGCCGATCCCCGCCACCACGGCGGCGCGCCGCACCGCGTGGTCGTCCGACCGCAGCGAAACGCTCGCGCCCGGCGCGTGCTCGGCCAGCCAGCCGTCGAGCCAGCGACCATCGGAACGCTCGTCCATGTGAATCCAGGGAAACGCCGAGAGCGGCGCTCGCACACCGACGCGATCCACCAGGCTGCCGGCCGCGTAGAGCGCGAACTCCACGGCGCCCACGCGTCGGCCCACCAGGCCTCGAGCCTGGGTGTTTCCCAGGCGCAAGGCGACGTCGGCCTCGCGGCGCGCCAGCGACACCTGCGCGTTGGTCACGCCTACCGTGAGTCGCACGCCGGGGTAGCGCTCCACGAAGCTCGCGAAGACCCGTGGAAACCCCGCGAAGATGAAGTCCACCGTGGAGACCCGCAAGGGCCCGCGAAGCCGCGCGTCGCGTCCCAGCAGGCGTCCTTCGACGAGGTGAACCTCGGCCTCCACCCGCTCCGCCGTCTCCGAGAGCTCCTGCCCGGCAGCGGTGAGCACGAAGCCTTCCTCGGTGCGGTCGAAGAGGCGTACGCCCAGCCGGCGTTCGGCATCCGCGATGCGACGACCCACCGTGGTGCGAGTGACGCCGAGGGTGCCCGCCGCGTTCGATAGCGTTCGCTCGCGCGTCAGCGCGAGCACCATCCGGAGATCGTCCCACTCGAGGCTCGGCATGCGTGCATTCTTGCACGCGCGAGGCACGGAATCTCGCGTTGGCGCGAGAATTTGCACGCCTACCATGCGTCCCATGACGACGAAAACGAGCGCGCCCAGAAGGGCCGCGATGGTCACCGGAGCGCTCTTCTTCCTGGCACTCGCGCTCAACCTGATCGCTTCTGCGCTGTGCGACCCGATCCTCGACGCACCGAACTACCTCGAGCTCACGTACCCACACCGCAGCACCATCGTGGTCGGGTCCTTGCTCAACATGGTGTGCGCGGTGGCGATGGCCTTCATTCCGCTCGCGCTCTTCCCGGTGACGTCGCGACACGACCGATCGCGCGCGGTGGCGTACACGGTGTTTCGCTCCATCGAGGGATTGCTCTTCCTCTACCTGGTGATCGGGACGCTCTCGTTCATCGGTCTGGGCGAGGCCCACGGTGGCGCGCCGGACCCGGTGACGCAGGCGATGGGACGCCAGCTGAAGGCGGAGATGCACTGGGCCACGCTGGTCTACGTGGCGGTCTTCGTCATGGGCGCCGCGACCTTCTATCCGATGCTGTACCGGTCGCGGCTCGTCCCCCGCTTTCTCTCGGTGTGGGGCATGGTCGCGACCGGGGTGATGCTGGTGGCGGTGCTCATGGGCTTGTTCGGCGTCGGCATCTTCGGAACCGCCAGCCTGATGAAGGCCATGGCCTACTTCGCGCCGCCCATTGCCCTGAACGAGCTGGTGCTGTCGGGGTGGCTCGTCTTCAAAGGGTTCGACCCAGCCGCGCTCAGAACGCGAGCGTCGTGAGCACCAGCGAGAGATCGGCCGGGTGCCGCGTGACGCCGACCTGCAGGTGGCCATTGCGGGTGCGGGTCACGATGGAGCTCACGCCGAAGCCCCGGTCGCTCGAGAGCTTGTAGGTGCTCCAGCGACCCTTGTCCTTCACCGCGTACTCCACCGCGCCGTCACGGCTCACCGCCACGTGGGGCCGCCCGCTGCTGTCGTAGGTGAGGTGCGCGTCGACGCAACCGCTGGAGGTCGCGGGCTCCTTGAAGGGCACCGTCTCCGTCTGAGGAGCCTTGCCACTTCGAAGCACCGAGAGCACCACGCTCTGCGCGGTACCACAGCCGACCGAAGCGATGCGCCCGATCCGGTCTGCCACGATGCCGTAGGTCTTCGCCGGTGCTTCCTCGATGGCCCAGCCGGTGGCCGTCTGCGAGGCGTGATGGGCCGGCGTGGTCCCGTAGTCGCCTCCGTAGACGATGTGCACGGTGTTCCCCGCGATGGCGAGGCTGCTGTACGTGATGGCGTCGTAGCCGCGGGGAATCTGGGTCACGATCTCCTTTTGCCAGCTCGACCCCGTGCGCACGGCGTGCACCAACTGGGTGGCCACGGTGCCGTCGGGCAGGGTGACTCCTTCACGGTGAAAGATCGCGTGCAGCGTGCCGTCGGCGGCGAACGCCAGGTCGGCCCACTGGCCAGTCTTGCTTCCGGCGACGTGCTCGTCCACGGTTTCCGGCGACCACACGCCCTGGGCGCTCCGCGTATAGAGCGTCAGCGAGTCTCCGAGCAGCACGTAGGGAGACCCCTTCGCGTCGAGCGCGAACCCCGCGCCACCGGTGGCATAGGTGGGAATCGTCTCCACCTTCACCACCCCGTTGTCGATGGTCGCGAAACGAAGGCTCGGATAGTCCTGGTAGAGCGTCTCCCGATCGGTGTGGACCCGGAACAGCAGGTTCGCGTTGCCGTTGGGCGCGTAGCGAAGCTGGCCGCCGCCGGTCCAGAAGTTCGGGGTGGTCACCTGCGTGGTGGCCGGCTTGGGCGCGGTGAGCGCGTCTTCGGTGCTGTCTTCGTCCTCCGCCACGTTGGCGCTGCAGGCGGCCGTGGAAGCGAGAACCGTGAGTGCGAGAAAGCAAAAGGCGAGGCGCATGGAGAGCTCCGGGTGAACGACCAGTACGAGGAGATTGGCCTCGGCCCCGGCGAATTGCGGCGCGTCGCACGCCAATGGAGTTGCGCTGGGCGCCAACGCTGGCGCTCGGGGTCTTTGCGCGCCCGAATCCGGCGCCCACGGCGAGCCTCGACGCTGGTATCCTGGGAATCATGAAGGCATGGAACCGCCGCGCGATGCTGGGGCTCTCCCTGGGCTTTCTGGTGGTGGGGGTTGCCTGCAAGGGGAAGGATGAGGCTCGCGCCTCCGGAGCGACGGGACAGGTCCGTTGCGCGCACTGCGGCATGAAGATCGCTTCCGACAGTCCCTGGAAGACCGAGGTGGTGAGCGCCGGGAAGACCGCGGTCTACGATACGCCGCGCTGCGCGCTGTTCGACGCGGTGGGCACGTCGTCCAAGGTCCGGGTGCAGGAGTTCTACGATCGCACCTGGCTCGATGCGTCCGAGGTGCGGTTCGTCCGCGGCAGCGACGTGCTCGGCCCCATGGGCCCCGATCTGGTGCCGGTGAACGCCACCCACGTCGGCAAGTTCACCAAGGACCATGGCGGCACGGCGGTGGCCTACGCCGATCTCACCAAGGCGAACCTGGAAGACGCGAAGTAGCGAGCCCATCCACTGCGCAGATTTCCACCCGCTCCAGCGGCTCGTGCGCGAAGCCTGGGTCGACCATGTACGCGGTGGCGGCCCCCGGCGCCGGGGGCAACACGCCCGCCTCGTAGCGAACGACGTCGCCATCGGCGGTGACCGAGAGGGTGCGGAGGGCGATGCCGTCGCGCTCCGAACCTTCGACCACGAAGCCCGGGAGATCGCGCGCGGTTCGCGCGTGCCCCGAGTGGCCGATCATCTGCACGAGACCTGCCGGCATATCGCGCGGATCGAACCGGCGAGGGGACTCGGCGGCGAGCTCCCATTCCGGGTCGGCTCCGTCGCGATCCCTTCGCGCGGGTCGATGGTAGAGGAGCCCGCCACCCTCCTTGCGAGAGCGCCCGGCCACGTGAATGGGCTCGAGCGCGAGCGCGGCATCGTCGCCGTTCCGCCACGCCGCGGCCACGCGCTCCACCGCTTCGTCGAACCGTCGCTCGAGGGCGGCGGCGATGGCGTGAGGTTCCGCCGGCACGTCGAGAAGTCTGAGCTCGCGCCGGGTGACTCCGGCATGGGTGAGCAGCACCGGCGTTCCGTGCACCGTGGCCACGAGTGCGAGCCGCATGCGCTTCGTCAGCAGCGCTCGTTGCACATGGCGCCGTTGCGCCACCGAGAACGAGGCGAAGTCCTTCAGCACCATCTCCGGCGAGGGCACGTGGGGAAAGCGCTCGAAGAACGCTTCCACCAGGAGGTGGACGTCTTCGCCGGCCCGATGCCGATCGCGAAGCACCACCGCGTCCCGTCGCGCCGCCGCGAACGTCTCGTCGGTCTCGAAGGCGAGCTCCGCCACCCGCGCCACATCGTGGTTTCCCGCCAAAATATGGGTCGAGCCCTCCTGCGCGACGAGCCACGCCAGGATCTCACGCCCGGCCGGCTCGGCCTCGGGTGCGCCCATCGAGAAGTCGAAATGGTCGCCCATGGAAATGAGCCCGGTGCCCGCGGCGAGGAGCCCGTCTGCGCCCAGGGCCCCATACCGATCGAGCACCGAGAAGAAGCGGTGCGCCGTGGTCTGCGGATCGCCCACCGCGAACCAGCGCGAGGGAGCCGGGCGCGCCGAGACGGCCATGTCCGCTCGCTCGATGGCACGTGCGGTTCGTTCGGCGGCCTCTACGTTCGACATCGAGGAGAGGCTAGCAGTCTTCGTGTCCGCCGACCCGCGCCCTGGCAGCGGCAAGAGCGGCGCACGCCAAAAACTCGCCGGATGGGTCACCGCCGAGTCGGCGGCGCACAGTATGGTGTAGTATGCATTGAAATGTTGGCCGGGGAGGCCGCGTGAACCCGCAATGCGTGCGCCGCAAATGGTAAAAGGCTGCCCAATGGCGACCTTCGACGATCTCATCATCGGCAGTGGAATGGGCGGGCTCGCGGTAGGCGCCATGCTGGCCAAGGCCGGTCGCCGCGTCCTGATCCTCGAAGCGCACGACGAACCGGGCGGGTACGCCCACAGCTTTCGCATGCGCGACTTCCGCTTCTGCGCGCAGGTGCACTACATCTTCAACTGCGGCGAGGGCGAGACCATCCATCGCTTCCTGAGCCGCCTCGGCGCCGCCGAGACCGTGCCCTTCGTGCGCCTCGACCCGGAGGGCTTCGACCACGTGGTGGTGGCCGGCGAGCGCGTGCAGATTCCCAACGGGCTCCTGAAGTTCCGCGATCGCCTGGTGCGGCGCTTTCCCCAGTGGGAGCGGCCGCTGCGGCGCTACTTCGAAGCGGTGGCGGTGGTGGGCGAAGAGCTCGACCGCCTCGAGGACCTACCGGAGCGCATCACGCCAGCGGCGCTGCTCGCCGTGTACCGCTACCGGCACTTGCTGCGCTACCTCAAGTGGACGCTGGAGGACCTTTACGATCACGTCGACATGCCGCCCAAGCTCCGGGCGATCCTCGCGGGCCAATCGGGTGACTACCTGCTGCCGCCGCGCGACGTGTCCTTCCTGCTCCACGTGGCGCTCGTCTACAACTACGACCGCGGGGCGTACTACCCGAAGCACCACTTCTTCCACTTCGTGGAAACCATCGTGGAGAAGATTCGCGCGGAGCCCGGCTGCGAAGTCCTCCTCGAGCGAGAAGTGGAGCGCATTCACGTGGAGGGCGGCCGGGTCACCGGCGTCACCACCAAGCGCGGCGAGCACTTCACCGCCGGACGCTACATCTCCAACGTCGATCCCAAAGCCACCGCGCGCCTCGCCGGAGCGGGAAGCTTCGACGAGAAGCGTCTCGACTACGAGTACTCCTCCGGCACCATCACGCTGTACCTCGGCGTCCACGGGCTCGATCTCCAGGAGCACGGCTTCGGATCGCACAACGTGTGGCACTACCCGCACCAGGACCTCAATCGCATCTACGACGATCAGCTCCTGCGCCACGATCTTTCGAACCCCTGGCTCTTCCTCTCCACGCCCACGTTGCACTCCGGCGAGCCGGGGCTCTGTCCGCCCGGGCATCAGATCCTCGAGGTGGCCACCTCGTGCGATCACGCGCGGCTAGCGCGACTTCGGCGGGACGATCGCCGGGCCTACAACGCCGAGAAGAAGAAGATCCGCGAGACCATCCTGGACGTCATCGAGGCGAGCTACGTGCCCAAGCTGCGCGACCACCTCTCGATGCGCGTCACCGGCACCCCCGCCACCAACGAACGTTTCTGCTGGGCGCCCGCCGGCAACTCCTACGGCGCCGCCCTCACGCCCGCCCACGTGGGCTTCCAGCGAAAGCCCTTCCGCAGCAAGCTCGAGAACCTCTGGATGGTCAACGCCACCGCGGGCTTTCCCAGCGTGGCGGGAACCGTGGGCGCCGGCCTCGAGCTCTATCGCCAGCTCACCGGCGACCGTGTGTAGCAGCATCTGGCCACGGGCGTGGTATGGGAGGTGCGATGGACGGCGAACCGAGCGAGATACCCCCGCGCATGAAGCGCGTGCTTCAGGTGGTGTATGCGGTCGAAGGCGTCTCCGCCGCCCGCGTGTGGGAGTGGCCCGGCCGCGTCGCGGTTGCGGTGCACGCCGCCGGCATCGCCGACGGTGAGCTGCTCCGCCGGGTCGAGCGCGCTGTCGACCCCCTGCGCGACGCCGAAGAGACCTGGGACTTCGGCCTCCTCGACGATCCCTGACTCTCAGCTCCGGAGCAGCTCTTCCCAGTGGTACGGAAGCGCGACGCGCGGAGCGACGACGGCGCGGGCCTCGGCGGAGATCCCCTGCGCGAGATCGCTCGGACCGAGCGCCCGGTGCGCCATGTCGTAGCCCACCACCATCTCGAGGCCGAGGATCAGCTCGGCCACCATGGGGATGCGCGCCTCGACGTCGCGCAGTAGCGCTGCATGGAGCACGCGGGCTACTGGACCCGGCACCCAGGGGGCCACTTGCTGAATCGGCGCCAGCTCCTTCTTCTGCACCAGGAACGCCATGAAGGCGCCGGCGGTGCCGAAGGCCGGGCTGCCGGCGAGCATGTGGTACAGCACCATGCCCAGGGCCCACACATCGGTGCGCGCGTCGGTGGCCTTGGGGTTCTGCGACTGCTCGGGCGAGATGTAGCGCGGCGTGCCCATGAGCACCCCGGAGCGCGTGAGGTTGCCCTCGAGGTTCTCCGTGCGCGCCAACCCGAAGTCGGCCACGCGCAGCACGTAGCGACCGCCCACGTCGTCGAGGATGAGGTTCGAAGGCTTGATGTCCCGGTGAATGACCCCCGCCTGGTGCGCCGCCGTGACGCCCTCGCAGGCCTGGATGATCAGGGGAACGGCCACGTCGACCGGGAGCGCACCGTTGTGCGCGAGGTGCACGGCCAGGTCGCCCCCACGTAGCAGCGGCATGGCGAAGTACGGCGCATCGAGCTCGGCATCGAACCCGTGGTCGAAGACGGGCATCACGTTGGGGTGGGCGATGCGCGCGCAGACCGCCACCTCGCGGGCGAACCGCGCCAGCCCCTCGGGGTCGGTGCGCACCAGCGTCTTCACCGCCACCGCTTGCCCCGCAGGGTCGATGGCCTCGAACACCACGCCCATGGCGCCCTCGCCCACCACGCGCACGGTGCGGTATTTGCCGCCTATGAGAATGCTCGGCGCGGACGACACGCCACCATCGTAGCCGGTCTCTGCCAGGACGTCCCGGAGCTTGCGCGTCAAGGCCGAGCTTCCCTGCGCAAGAGCGCTTCCGCCAGGCCCCATCGCACGCCGCGGTCGGAAACGACGGCCTCGGAGGCGCCCAGCGCCGCGAGCACCGCCTCCGCCACCAGGCCCCCGGCCACGATGACGTCGGCGCGCTTGGGGTCGAGGCCGGCCACCCCGCTCCGTTCGGCGAGCGGCATGTGGGCCAGGCGGGTCACCACCGCGCGGAGATCCGCCAGCGTCATGCGTGCACCATGCACGCGATCGCCGTCGTAGGTGCGGAGCCCCAGGTGCACCGCGGCCAGGGTGGTCATGGTGCCCGCCACCCCCACCGGCGCCCCGGCGAAGGCCAGCTTCGGGAGCTCGGCGAGCACCTCGCGGAGCACGTCGCGCACCTTCTGGAGCGAGGCCTCGCTCGGAGGGTCGCCGGTCACGTGCCGTTCCGTGAGCCGCACGCTGCCCACGTCGAAGCTCTTCTTGTAGGCGAGGGCGACGCCGTCGCCCTGGCGCTCTCCCACCGCGATCTCGGTGCTACCACCGCCGATGTCGTACACGGCGGCCGGACCGTCTGGCAGCGCGAGCCCGGAGATGGCGCCCAGAAATGTGGTGGTGGCCTCTTCGTCGCCGCTGAGGATGCGTGCGGCTTTTCCGAACCCCTGGGCGACCGCGGCCTGTACCGGCTCGGCGCCGGCGGCGTCGCGCATGGCGCTGGTGCCCACCACGTCGAAGGCGGTGGCGCCGTGGGTCTTCGCTGCCTCCGCGTACTCCCGCAGGGCCTCGCAGGTGCGGGCCACCGCGTCCGGGTGCAGGCGCCGCGTGGCGTCTACCCCCTGGCCCAGGCGGGTGATGCGCGCCTCCTGGTGCACCGCACGCACGCGACCGTCCGGGCCGCGCTCGGCCACGAGGAGGATGACGGTGTTGGTGCCGATGTCGACGGTGGCTACGCGCATGTACAAAAAGGCGAAGACGCGAAGGCGCGAGCCTCCGCGTCTCGGTGCCCGCTGCCTTACTTGATGTTGTTCAGGTTGAGCATCTCTTCCACGTTGGGCTGGACGACCAGCTCGACGCGGCGGTTCTTCAGCATCTCGTCCTTGGTCTGCTGGGCAACGGTTCCGGCCACCGGATCGGTCTCCCCGTAGCCGCTCGCGCCCCAATCGGCCGGGTTCAAGCCGCCGCCCTGGGGCTTCTTGTCCTTGTCGCCCTTCTCCGGGGCGAGAGGTCCGATGAGATAGATGAGCACGGTGCGGGCGCGGGCCAGGGAGAGACCCCAGTTGTCCTTGAACGGACCGCCGCCGTACTTGGCGTTGTCGGTGTGGCCGGCCACCAGGAAGTGACGGCTGTTGAGGTCCTTGTCGTTGCGGATGATCTCGGCGACCTGGGCCAGGGCGTCTTTACCCTGCGAGCGAAGCTCGTCTTTGCCCGAGTCGAAGAGGATGTCGCCCGGGAGCTGGATGACCATGCGGTTGTTGCGGACGACGACCTTGAGGCCGATGTCGTTGAGCTTCTGCAGCTTGCTGCGGAGCTCCTTGAAGCGGGCCTCGATGACCGCGAGCTGGTCGGCGCGGAGCTTGTACTCGGTGAGCGCCTGCCGGAGCTTGGCCGCGTCTTCCTTGGACTTCTCCAGGCCGACGCCGGTGTTCTTCAGCTGATCGCGCAGGTTCTCGAGCTCCGCCTGGGCTTCGTTGTACTTCGCCTGATCGGTGGCGAGCTGGCCCTTGGCGGCCTTGAGCTCGGCTGCGATCTTGTCGATCTCCCGCTGCTTCGCCTCGAGCTCTTCGTCGCTGTGTCCACAGCCGACGGCTCCGAGGGTGAGGCCGATCATCGCGACGGTAAAGAATCGTTTCAAAGCTTTCACCGAGAACCTCCGTTCGGATCGATTGCGCTGGAGAAGGTACGCCTTTCCGCGATCCATCGTCAACCACGGTCAACTACGAGGAATTTTCGCGTTCGGCGAAACCGTTGACTTCGTGTGCTCGTCACACCATGCTCGGAGGCGCATGTACCGCTACGAGTATCCGCGGCCGGCGGTCACCGTCGACGTCGTCATCTTTTCCATGCGCGCCGACGATCTGGTGGTGCTGCTGGTGAAGCGCAAGCTCGCGCCGTACAAGGGCCAGTGGGCGCTTCCCGGGGGCTTCGTGAACCCCAACGAGAGCCTCGACCGCGCTTGCGCCCGGGAGCTGGAAGAAGAAACCGGTCTCTCCAACGTGCGCTTCCAGCAGCTGGGCGCGTTCGGCGATCCCGGCCGCGACCCCCGCGGCCATACCATCTCGGTGGCGTTCTTCACGTTCATCGTGGCGGAGTCGGCGATCCTCCGGGCCGGCGACGACGCCGCCGAGGTGGCGTGGCACCCGCTGGCGAATCTCGCCAAGGAGCTACCTACCGGCACCCACCCTGCGCCGGTGCGCCGCACCAAGGCGCGGGCCGTGGTCGGCAAGGGCGGAAAGCCGGCCAGACCCTCGCGGGCCACCAAGAAGGGCACCATCGACCTGGCCTTCGACCACCGGCGCATCATCGATATGGCGCAGATGTGCCTGGTGGAGCGGCTGCGCGACCCCACCCGGGCCGCTTCCTTCGACCTGGTGCCGTCGCACTTCACCATGAGCGAGCTGCAGCGGGTGTACGAGGTGGTGCTGCAACACCCGCTCGACAAGCGGAACTTCCGGGCGAAGCTGCTGGCGGCGCACCTCATCGAGCCGGCATCGGCTTCGCGCCGCGGCCCTCACCGACCCGCTCAACTTTATCGCTGGAAGGGCGCAGCCCGCTGACGCGATAATGAGCCATGGCAAGCCTGCGCCCACGCCTCTCTAGCCCGGGCGCCTTCGCGCTGCCGTTCGATGCAGACGCGCTCGCATCCCTGCGGGTGACCCTCGCCTCGCGTCATGCGAACGCCCGCGCCGCCTTCGAGTGCTCCTTCGTCTCGCTCTCCGAAAGCACCGGGTTCGTGGTGCTCGCCGGTCTCGAGCCCCTGCTGGAGACGCTGGAGCGCGTGCGAATCTCCGCCGAGGACGCCGACTGGCTGGTGGCGAACGGCCTGTGGGACGAGGCCACCGCCGAGGCCGTGGGCGACATGCGCCTCCTGGTGGACGTCGACGCCGCCGCGGAGGGCACCGCGGTGTTTCCGGGAGAAGCTGTACTCTGCATCGATGGTCCGCTGTGGCAGGCGCAGCTGGTGGCCAGCCTGACCCTGCGGACGCTGGGCGACGCTTCGTCGGTGGCCACGCGCTTCGCGCGCATCGCCATCGCCGGTGACCGCGCGGTGGACGTGGTCGACGTGAGCAGCGCGCGGGAAGCCAACGCCGAGCGAGCCTGCACCCTGGCGCGCGCCGCCTTCATCGGCGGTGCGTCGTCCACCACCTCGCCCCACGCGGCGAGCGCCTTCGGCATCCCGCTGCGGGCCCGAGAGAGCCCCATCGGCCTCGGCGCGACCCGCGATCGCGAGGTGAGCCATCGCGCGTGGTTCCAGTCGTCGCCGGCCGGCGCCCTGGTGTACTTCGAGCCGAGCCAGCCCGAGCGATCCGCCGAGCGGCTGGCGGTAGCGGCCGAGGGGAACACCGCCGATAGCTGGGAATCGCGCCCGTTCGCGGTGGAGATCCCCGGCGGCCACTACGTCGATCTGGCCGAGGGTCTGGAGCGCGCGTTCGCGGCCCGCGAGGTACCGGCGCCCCACATCTACGTCTCCGGCATCCTCGACGAGTTCGCGGTGCGCGAGCTTCGTCGGGAGATTCCCGGGATGGCCGGCGTCTGCGTCGATGCCACGCGGCTCTCTGCGGTGGTGCAGGTGCGCGCCGAGGTGGTGGCCCTCGAGGAAGACGGACGTTGGTCGCCGCGCATGCGCTACGCGGACTCGCTGGTGGCGTGCTCCGACCCGGGTCGCAAGCTGGTGATGCGGTACTTCGACGCGCAGGGGCATCCGGTGGCCGACGTGGCCCACGCCACCAACGAACGCATGCAGTCTGCACGCGGTGTGGAGTTCGTGGATCGCGTCACCGGGGCGCGCACCAAGGTTGCCGCCCAGCGGGGTGCACCTCTGCTCTCCAACGTCATGCGCGCCGGCAAGCGCAGCGTCACCGCCGATTCATTGGAGACCGTGCGCAATCGCGCCCAGACCGAGCTGGGCGCCCTGAGCGATCGCGAGAAGCGCCTCACCCAGCCCTCGCGCTATCCCCTCGGCATGACCGACGCGCTCTTCGCGCTCAAGACCCAGCTCTTCGAAGGGTCCGAGGATCAGCTCGGCGCCGAAGAGGAGTAGCGTTCTGGCGTAGATTGGGTGGAGCGCGGAGTTCACTCGGCAAGAGGACCTGCCCGTTCTCACCTCTTGCGCAAACAAAGCGAGCACACCCAGCGTTCGAATGGAATGCTTCTTGCGCGCAGCGTCGCATGCACCAGGTTCTTTTCGCATGCTTGGGGGGTCTCCTTCGGCACTTTCCTACTCGGTTGCCACACCTGGGTGCACGCGCCAGGATACGAACAACGGTCCGCTATGACACGCACCTCACTGCCCATCATCACCGGGCAGTGGTGCAACTCCTGGTGCGACCTCAAAGGTCCAGATGGCCCGCTGACCCTCGAAGACCTCGAGACCACCGGCTTTGGTCGTCGCGCAACGGATCACAATTTGCACCCGGGCCGACTGCACGGCAATGGCAATGCAAAGAGAACCGAGCGACCACATCTCGACCAAGGGTTCCCGCGCGACCGATGGCGGCGCGCGCGCTCCGCCATCCACAATGACCGCGCGCCTACCTTGCCTCGTTCTCTTTGCTTCAATACGCGTGCTCGCTGGGTGCGCATTTGCCGCACCGCCTTCGCGTATCTTGCTCGGTTCAGGTCACGAAGCCCTCTCCGGCGAATCCAACGTCCGCGCCCCGATCGTTCATCTCCGGGCCGGAGTCCACCCGCTGCAGGTGCCGAAAGCGGCACGTGAGCGCATCTGGGACCTGGCGGCTGGCTATGGTCTGGATCAAGCCAACAACTTCACGCTCCACGCTGTGTACGTTGAGGCCAGCCTGTTTCCATTCGGGTGGACTGGGGAGGGAGGGGGCTTCCGTTTTGGGCTCCACCTAGCCCCGCGCGTCGCCGTGGACAGCCGGAAACATCGCACCGGCATTGGCGTAGCGATTCAGGCCTCGGGCGAGCTTGGTGGATTCTTACGCGAGAAGAGAACGGGACTGTTGGCTCAAGGGACCTTCGCCCTGGGGCTGTACGCGGAGGCTAGTTTCGTGGAGTTCGGCTCCGCCGGTGTTTGGTCCGTCACGGGAGGGCTCAGCCTGCGGTTCCCCGCCTTTGTCACTTGCTGTAGCCTATAGCCAACTGGCGCAAGTTGGGTGGAGTACGGAGTTCACTCCGCAATTGGAGCTCTTTGTTCTCACACGTTGGGCCGTGTACGCGTGGCTGGAAGTCCGGCCGGGTGCCTTTCGGCGCGCCTCACTCCAGCTCCGGGAGGGAGTGAGGCGATGCTCTCGAGCTTCGCACGGACGTTCTGAAGATTGCCGGACACGCGATCCCCGCTCGCGAGATCTCTTGGCTCCGCGGTAGCCAGGTTCTCGTGACCTCTGACGTTCCAGGCGGCGACGTCGACGTGTACATACGCCCGAGCTTGCCGAGTGGCATATCACGCGTTCATTCATCTCGAGTATACACCCCAAGAGTGCATGAACTGAACAAGACACTCACCAGTCCAACAGTCACCTAGAAAGTACCCACCAGACCCACCGAGCCACCTTGCGGCGTGACGGCGGCGCTCGGAAGGACGGTGACGGAGGTGCTCGCCTTGGGGGCCTTGGCGAGGCGCGGCGCCGGCGAACGGGCGCCGCTCTGCGCCGGGGCCGGCGTCTCGGCCTTCACGTCTTCGTACGCGAGGAGACCGGCGTCGACGGCGATGCCCGCGAGGTATCCACCCAGGAAGCCGAGGCCCGCGCCGACCGCGGCGCACGAGGTTCGATCGCTGGAGCACGACGCGGCCCCTACTCCGAAGCCCAAGAGCGCGCCGGCGAACGGTGCTCCCAGCCGCAGTCCCATGCTCCCGAAGCCCTTGGCGACGTTGCCGTGGGCGAAGTGCACCACTGCCGGCCCGCCGAGGTAGATCAGACCACCGGTGCCTGCCACTGCGCCCGACTGCGCGGCGGCACCTCCGATCATCACGAGAATGCTGCCGGCGTCCACCAGGAGCACTTGCCAGCCGTACCACTCGCGCTTGGTGGCCGGCTGCACGACCGACGCATCGGCGGCCCGCGGACAATAGATGAGCGGCGAACCAGCGGCGTCCTTGCCCTCGACGCACCCTTCGGGGATCACGTACGCGGGGGAGGCAGGCGCGACCGGTGCGGCCACCGGAGCAGCCACCGGAGCAGCCACCGGCGGAGGCGAAGCGACCGGAGCGG
>JABFRG010000422.1 GCA_013141295.1 Polyangiaceae bacterium | reverse complement strand
CCACTGGCTGGCGGCGTCGGAGCTCGCGGCGCGCTATCCGAGCGTTCGCGTGGACGCCGACGTGCTGTACGTCGACGGCGGCCAGGTGCTGACCTCGGCAGGCGCGGCGGCGGGCCTCGACCTGTGCCTTCACCTGGTGCGTCGCGACCACGGGGCCCAGGTGGCCGCGAGCGCTGCGCGCATGGCGGTGATGCCCTTGGAGCGCGCCGGAGGGCAGGCGCAGTTCATCGTGCACGAGGCGCCGGTCGACGACGGCGGCTCCCTCGAGCCCATCCTTCGGTGGATGGACGAGCGCTCGGCGTCGGCGCTCACGCTCGAAGCCCTCGCCCGCCGGGCGGGCGCCAGCGTCCGGACGTTCAGCCGGCGCTTTCGCGCGCAAACCGGCACCACGCCGCTTCAGTGGTTGCTCCAGGCGCGGGTTCGCCGTGCCCAACGCCTCCTCGAGAGCACGGCCTGGAGCGTCGACACCATCGCAGCGCGGGCCGGCTTCGGCTCTACCGGCGCGCTGCGGCTCCATTTCCGGCGCATCGTGGGCACCCCGGCGAACGCCTACCGACGCGCCTTCCGGGCGGCCTGAGTCAGTTGTCCGGCGCCTGCTGATCCTTCTGCCGAAAGTGCACCTGCAGGATCTCGTGGGCCACGCGGTGCACCGCCGTCACGCCGTGGACCGAGCGGTGGCTCTCGAGGAGCGCGAGCATCCGCTCTCCGTGGAGGTCGAGATCGAACCCCGCCGGATCGAGCTGCCGCAGCGCCTCCGCCAGCTCCTCGGGCTCCGCACGCGGATCCAGGTCAGCCAGCGCCACGGTGATGGCCGCGTGCGCATCGCTCAGGCGAAATGCCGGCGCCGTCGCTGCGTTCACGTCCACGTCCACGTGCTCGCCGTCCTGCGGCGCCTCGTCCGCCAGCGGCTCCTTCGTCATGAGCGCCTCCGGAAGAGGGAGCAGCCGAGAGCGGGTGAAGAAGGAAGAAGTGCCATGGGAAGGGATGGACGTTGCTTAGCCCCATGCCTTCAATGCCAAGGCTCACTTTGCGCGCCATTTTCCGCGCGCCCGGCGATGACCGGGAACTTCCGCGCATTTGGCGCACCTCAGCGCGGGTCCGGCGACACCTCTGGCGCCACCGCGGTCGCCCGGGTCGCGAGAATATGCTCCACGATGACGTCCACTCCCACGTCGCGCGTGGCCTGCGCGAATACCGTGGGCCCCTCCCCGCGCATCGCTCGCGCATCGCGATCCATGACCCCGAGGTCGGCCCCCACGTGCGGAGCGAGGTCGGTCTTGTTGATGACCAGCAGATCGCTCTGGGTGATCCCCGGCCCCCCCTTGCGCGGCACCTTGTCGCCGCCCGCGACGTCGATGACGTACACGGTGTAGTCCACCAGCTCGCGACTGAACTGCGCCGCCAGGTTGTCGCCGCCGCTCTCGAGAAACAGCATCTCCGGCGCCACCGCGTCCATGAGCTCCTCGAGGGCGAGCAGGTTGTGGCTGATGTCCTCGCGAATCGCTGCGTGCGGGCAGCCGCCGGTCTCCACCGCGCGAATGCGCGGCGTCTCGAGCGCCTGGTTGCGCTGCAGGAACTCGGCGTCCTCCCGGGTGAAGATGTCGTTGGTCACCACGCCGAGCGCGATGCGATCTCGCAGCTTGCGGCAAAGCGCGAGCAGGAGCGCGGTCTTGCCGCTGCCCACCGGGCCGCCGATGCCCACCGTGAAGGCGCGGGCGCGGTAGTCGCGCGGGCGGCCCAGCTCCCGCTGGTGAAAGAGCCCCGGGCTGGTGGCGTGCGCGTGCGGGTGGTCGTGCGGGTGGGCGTGGTCGTGCGCGTGATGGTCGTGCGGGTGGGCGTGGCTCATGATGAATCCTCACGATTGGAAGAGGCGGGAGTAGAGGCGATCGTGGTGCGCTCCGAAGATCTCGAGGAGCGGCGCGGTCTGCGTGGCGTCCTCCGCGCGCAGGGCGTCGCAGCGCGCGAGCAGGTCCGACACCAGCGGTCCACGCGCGAGCTGGGCGCGCTGGGCTTCCAGGGGTCCGAAGAGGCCGAGCCGCACTGCCGCCGACGCGACGCCGCGAAGCGCCAGGTGGAGGAACGCCCGGCCGGTGTCCGCGCGCGATAGCCCCACCATGGCGCACACGGCGCCGAAGTGCGGCGCGTGGTGTCCCGGGATCTCTCGGGCGCGCACCGCCGCAGCGACGTGCTGCACTTCGGGCAGCTCGAACACTTCGGCTGCGGTGCCCACGAAGGCCCGGCCCTGCGCGCGGCTGGCGCGATTGGCCACGGGCGCCCGGAGAAAGAGCTCGGCGGCGCGGTCGATGGCGCGTACGTCGCCGGAATCGTCGTGCGCCGCATACACGAACGGCAGCCCGCCGTGCGCCGCCTGCACCACCGCCTCGTCGATGAAGCGTCCGAGCGCCGGGCGGCCGGCGATGCCCGACAGCTGCGCCCACGCCTCGAGCCCCTGCGAGTGGGCGAATCCACCGGTGGGAAACGCGGAGTCGGCCAGCTGGAGGAGGAGGCTCGCGCCCCCGAAGCGAGACGAGAGGTTGTGCATGGTCAGAAGAGGGAGAAGCGCGCGGCGAGCGGCAGCGTCACCGCAGGCTCGCAGCGCAGGAGCTCGCCATCGGCGTGCACCTGGTAGGTCTCGGCGTCGACGGTGATGTGCGGCAGCGCGTCGTTGAGCTGCATGTGGCGCTTGCCGAGATGCCGGACCCCGGAGATGGGGGCGACGCGCTTGCGGAGGCCCAGCCGCTCGAGGTTCCCCTCCGCGTGCGCGCGACGGGAGACGAACACCAGCGACGTGGCACCGATGGCGCCACCGAGCGCGCCGAACATCGGGCGCATGTAGCTGGGCTGCGGGGTAGGAATCGAAGCGTTGGGATCGCCCATCTGCCCCCAGGCGATGAATCCACCCTTGAGCACCAGCTCCGGCCGCGTCCCGAAGAACGCCGGCCGCCAGAGCACGAGATCGGCGAGCTTGCCCACCTCGACCGAGCCCACCTCGCCGGAGAGGCCGTGCGCGATGGCCGGGTTGATGGTGAGCTTGGCCACGTAGCGTCGAATCCGCAGGTTGTCGCTCTCGCCCGCCTCCTCCGGCAGCCGACCTCGCTGCTCCTTCATCTTGTGCGCCGTCTGAAAGCAACGCGTCACCGTCTCGCCGATGCGCCCCATGGCCTGACTGTCGCTGGCCATCATGCTGATGGCGCCCATGTCGTGGAGGATGTCCTCGGCGGCGATGGTCTCCCCGCGAATGCGGCTCTCGGCGAAGGCCACGTCCTCCGGCATGTTCTTGTCGAGGTGGTGACACACCATGAGCATGTCGAGGTGCTCGTCGAGGGTGTTCACGGTGAAGGGCCGCGTGGGGTTGGTGGAGCTGGGGAGCACGTTGGGCTCGCCGCACACGCGTAGGATGTCCGGCGCGTGACCACCGCCGGCCCCCTCCGAGTGGTAGGTGTGGATGGTGCGCCCGCGGAAGGCGGCGATGGAGTCGTCGACGTAGCCCGACTCGTTGAGGGTGTCGGTGTGCACCGTCACCTGGATGTCCTCGGCTTCGGCGAATCCCAGGCAGCAGTCGATGGTCTTCGGCGTCGTGCCCCAGTCCTCGTGGAGCTTGAGGCCGATGGCGCCGGCGCGGATCTGCTCCAGCAACCCCTCGGGTCGCGACGTGTTGCCCTTGCCGGTGAGGCCGATGTTCACCGGGAGCGCGTCGGTGCTCTGCAGCATGAGCGCCATCTGGTGGGCGCCCGGCGTGCACGTGGTGGCGTTGGTGCCGGTGGCAGGCCCGGTGCCTCCGCCCACGAGCGTGGTGATGCCGGCGGCGATGGCCTCGTAGGCCTGCTGCGGGCAGATGAAGTGCACGTGGGTGTCGATGGCGCCGGCGGTGACGATGAGCCCTTCGGCGGCGATGGCCTCGGTGCCCACGCCCACCACCATGCCCGGGGTGACACCGGCCATGACCGCCGGGTTGCCGGCCTTGCCGATGCCCACGATGCGGCCGTACTTGATGCCGATGTCGGCCTTGTAGATGCCGGTGAAGTCCACGATGAGCGCGTTGGTGATCACCACGTCGAGGGCGTCGGCGTCGGCGATACCGGCGGCCTGCCCCTGCCCGTCGCGCAGCACCTTGCCACCGCCGAACTTGCACTCGTCGCCGTACGCCGTGAGATCCCGCTCCACCTGAGCGATGAGGGCGGAGTCCCCGAGGCGAACGCGATCGCCCGTGGTCGGCCCGTACATGTCGACGTAGTGCCGGCGCTGGATCACGTGGCTCGCGCCTCCGGAGCGATGGGACTGGCTCACGGGAGCTCTCCCTTCACCGCCACCAGCCGCACGGTCTTGGTGTCGCCCGGCTCGAAGCGCACGGCGGTGCCGGCCGGAATGTCCAGGTGCTTGCCCCGGGCCAGCGCGCGATCGAAGATCAGCGCGGTATTGGCTTCGTCGAACGGATAGTGGCTGCCGACCTGGATCGGTCGATCGCCCCGGTTCTCCACCGCCACCTCGCAGCGAGGCCGCCCCGGATGAATCGCGATGTCGCCTTCGGCGTAGAAGATCTCGCCAGGGACCACCGCCACTTCGCCGGAACAATCCTCGAACGGCGGAGGCACCGGCAGAAAGCTTCCATGGAGCGCCAGCGTCAGGTCGCCGTGCGGCAGCGCGATCGGATGGTGCACCGTCACGAGCTTGGTGCCGTCGGGGAAGGTTCCCTCCACCTGCACCTCGGCCACGAGCTCGGGCACCCCCGGTTGCACATTGGCGCGCCCGAGAATGCGCCGGCCCAGGTCCATCAGCTCCGCGACGCGCTTGCCATCGCGAATGAGCTCGAGGAGCTGGGTGGCGATGAGCGCCACCGCCTCCGGGTAGTTGAGCCGAAGCCCGCGGGCGAGGCGCTTCTGGGCGAGCACCCCGGCGCCGTGAAGGAGAAGCTTGTCGATCTCGCGGGGAGCCAGATGCATCGCAGCAAAGCTTGCCGCATCGCGTCATTCCTGTCACGCGTTTCCGCGTTATTTCCCGTTAACTCAGTTGCAACGCATCCGGGAGAGCGGCGCGTCCCAGACCATCTTGCCCCCGCGCTCGACGCTCGAGACGTACGGCTCGTCGTAGCGTGCACCGTCGGCGGCATCGCGTTCGTTGCTGCCGGGCGTCCGAACCCCCGTGAGCGACACCACGTCGCCCACGTTGACGCCAGTGGGCGGCAGGTTGCCCGCGGGAAACCGCGCGCTGAACGGGTAGATCTCCTTCTCCACGGCGCCGCTGTAGCTGCAGTCGCTCCAGAACGTCCCGTTGAACGTGTAGTTGCCGGTGTGGTTGCACACCGAGCCGCCGTAGAGGTTCTTCACCGACACCTCGAGCGTGCCATCGGGGAGCTTCTTCACGGCCTTGACGCGACCGCGATCGGAGTGGGCCTTGAGGCGAACCGTCTCCAGCCCTTCGGCGAGCTGCTTCATGAGCGCCTCTTGCTGCGCGACGAGGCCCTTGCGCTTGGCGAGAAACGCCACGCGCTCGGCCTTGGGCAGCCACCCGAGCCGCGCGTTGTACTCGCCGCCGCCGCAGTACTCGTTGCGATCGAAGGATGCGTCGCCGGTGAACGGCAGCTTCTTCGCGACCTCCCAGATGTGCTCGTAGTTGCCATCGGCGATGGGCGTGCTCAGAAACATCTTGTTCTTGATCTGGAGTCGCACGGCCGCCAGCCCGAGCTCCAAAGCGGTGCCGCGACCGTCGACCTTGGCGAACACCTCGAAGGCGCGCTGGTCCTCGGCCGAGGAATCGCGCGAGAGGAGCCGCGCGTTCTTGCACGTCTCGGAGAACTGGCCCACGAGCTTGCCGTAGCCCGCGTAGAAGGTGTCGCTGGCGCTGGCGGTGATGGCCTTCTTGGCCTTTTCGTCGGTGGGCTTCCAGCGAGCGTACGCGGCGTCGAACGCGATGGCGCACTTGTCGAAGCTCTCTTTCGCGTAGCGATCCGGCTGATCGTCGCCTGCGGCGTCGGCGTTGGCTTCGGCAGATGGACGCGTTCCCGAGGTAGTGCTGGCGGTGCTGCTGGGTGTGCTCTCGGCGGGCTTGCCGGTGAGGCTCTGGAGCTGCGCGCAACCGGCGAGCATCACGGCGAGGCAGACGAACGAAACGCGAGGACGAAACGTGGACGACATGGGGGGCTCCGGGGCGTTGCGGCGGGGCTCTGGGCACCCGACCGTCTCCCGTATTGGCGCCCCTTCCGTGGATCCATCACGCAATCGTTCGGACCTTGCGCGCCAGTCGTGGCGCGACGTGTGCGCGTCACCACTTGCGTGCGAAGGGCGAGTCGCCGAGCAAGGAAGCCGACGAGACCGGTTCCAGGAGGCCGCGCGCAATGGCCACGGCGTCCTCGAGCCTCCGGGTGGCGATGCGGCCCAGGGCGCCGGTGGGTGCGCTCGCATCCGCATCGGCGAACGGCGCCCAGGAGCAGACGCAGTCGCGGGTGGGCGCCGCGCTGCCCAGGGCAGTGATGCGCCCCACGACGTCCGCTGCGAGGGGCCCGGTGGCCATCACGGTGGCCAGCGCATCGAAGGGCTCCAGCCGGGGCCCGAGGGGACCGTCCGCGCGGTCGAGCCGCTGCGCGTCGTGGAGCACCGGTACCCCCGCCCGGGCGATGCGCCAGCTGGACACATAGTGCGCGAAGGCCCAGCGTTCGCCCCGCGCCACGCGTCCGGCGCTCAGGGTGTCCAGCACCACCAAGGTCGCGTCGGCCGCCAGCTTCACGTCCCACAGTTGCGTGTATTGCGCATCTTCATAACAGACCACCGGGTCCGAGAGCACCACCAGGAGCCCGCCCGCTCCCACGTCGGCGGAGAAGCGTTGGCTCGCCCCGCGCCCGGTCGAACGGTACACCTTGGTGGACGCCTGCGTCGCCAGGAGCAATTTGGCGTTCGGCCCCACCTCGGCGTCCAAGTCGAGCGCGTCGCCGTCGACCAGCCCGCCGCCGAAGCTGGTGACGAAGCACCAGGCGGCGTCGCCGTGGTTCTTCGGGAGCACCAGCTTGAGAGGGCTGTGTGCGCGCGCCGTGTGCACCACCGTGCGCAGGCCCACGCGCTCCACGCGGAGGCAGCCGGCGCCGGCCTTGTCACCGGCAGACGCTGCAGACGCTGAGCGTGGCGACGGAGCGGCCATTTTTCCACGCTACCATCGAGCGACCGCCGGAGAGCGTGTATCCTGCGACGATGGCGGGCTACTCCGGAACACCCCTCGTCAAGAAGCTCGGCATCAAGCCCGGGGCACGCGTCGCGACGGTGAACGCCCCGGCAACTTTCGCCTCCACGCTCGGCGACTTGCCGCAGGAGACCGCGCTCGCGACGTCGCTCGCCGGCAAGAAGCCCTTCGACGTCATCGTCTGGTTCGTGCTCCGGCGCGCCATCCTGGTCGAGCGCCTCGACGCCACGCGCGCCCGGCTCACCCCTGCGGGCGGCCTCTGGATCGCCTGGCCCAAGAAGGCGTCCAAGGTGGAGACCGACGTCACCGAGGACGTGATCCGCTCGGTGGCGCTCCCCACCGGCCTCGTCGACAACAAGGTATGTGCCGTCGACGAGACCTGGTCGGGCCTACGCCTCGTCGTGCGCCTGGCGCACCGAGAATGCTAGTGTCAGCCGCGAGAGATCTTCTTCTCGACGAAGACGACGTGCTTGCGGGCGACGGGATCGAACTTCTTCACTTCGAGCTTCCCCGCCATGGTTCGCTTGTTCTTGGTGGTGACGTACGCGTAGCCGGTGCCGGCAGTTGAAACGAGCTGGATGAGATCGCGCATGCAGCCAACCTAGGCATGCGAACCTGGTTCTGCAACCCATTTGCAACTACGCGCGCCACTCCTGGAGCTCGATGAGGTTGCCTTCGGGATCCCGAAGGTAGGCCACGCGGAGCCGGCCCCAAGCATCCTTCGGGCCCGCAAGGAGCACGACGCCGGCCGCCACCAAAGCCGCGGCTCGCGCTTCGACGTCGCTCACTTTGAAGACCAGGAGCGCCGCATCCGACCCGCCCTCGGCGCGCGGCGCGAGGGGTACGTGCGCCTGCAGATCGCTTCGCGCGTGGAGTGCGACTGCGGCCTTTCCTTCCGGCGGCGTCAGCTTGCCGTAGGGACCGCCATCGTCGTCGACCTGGGGCGTGAACCCCAGCACGTCGCGGTAGAACCGAAACATGCGGGCGAAGTCCGAGACGATCAAACGCACCTGCACGAGCTCCATGGGGCCTCCCGAGATCCGGTCGGCGCGAGAAATGCGCCGCGCCGCGCGACGTCCTCTGGGGGCCCGACATCGGAAGGTCAAGTCCCCATGGCCGCTGCCCTGCCCCTCGCTCGCCCGCTCACCACGAACGCCACGCCGACGCCCTGCACCGGGTCGCGGGTTCGCGCGACCTCCTTCGTGCTCTGGCTCTTCGAGCTCTTCGCGGCCATCGCGTTCCTCGGTACCGCCTCCGCGAAGCTGCTGACGACGCCGAACATGCTATCGGGCCTCGACGCGCACCGCAGCCATCCCTGCAATGAAGCGGGTACGGCTGCGGCACATCGAAAGGTCGCTCAGGGGCAGGCGCCCACCTCGTAGTACCCGGCGCGGGTCTCGCGCAGCGTCGCCGGCAGCAGGTTCCAGAGGCCGATCTGCTCGCCGGAGCCCACGGTACAGGCGTAGCTGTTCGCGAGCCCACAACGGACCGCGCGTCCGGCCACCACGTGCGCATACACGGTGGCGTTCCAGGTCTTGCAGGCGAACCCCGAAGCGTCACGCCCTGCGTCGCTCGGTGCGCCGGCGTCGACCGTCGGCCGCGCATCGGGCGTGCCCGCGTCACTCGCGGCTGGCGGCGTGCCGAGACCGAAGAAGAGCCCGGCGTAATACGTGGAGCAGATGCCCGCCGACAGGATGTATGCGCCGGCGGTGCCGCATCCGCCCGCCGCTGCGAAACCTGGCTCGATGGCCGTACCGTGACCCATGTGGAATGAGCCAGCGCTCCACCCGCGCCCCGCCGCTGCCGTCCTGGAAGACGGTATGGGTCGCGCCCTTCACCGTCTCGGTGAGGTCGGCGGTGGCGTCGATGCCGTTCACGTCGGTCCACTGGTCCACGAGCTCGGTGGCGTTCGCCGGCCGCACCGTGTAGTCGCCGGTTCCCTGCCAGATGGAAACGCGCGGCGGCGCGGCGGTGACCTTGGTGGCCCCTCGGACGAGCGCGCCCCACTGCGCCGGCGTCTTGTCGACGCTCCCGCCCATGCAGGTGTACGCGTCGCTCGTCGACGACGCACAGCGGAACGGAAGTCCGGCCATGATGGCGCCCGCGGAGAAGACGTCCGGATAGGTCGCGAGCATCACCGAGGTCATGGCCGCGCCGGCCGAGAGCCCGGTGACGAACACCCGGCTCGGGTCGATGGAGTGGCGAGCCTTCATCGAGTCCACCATCTGCTTGATGGAGAGCGCCTCGCCGGAGTCGCGCGAGGTGCTCGCCGCGTCCCACCACTGGAAGCATTTGTTGGAGTTGTTGCTGGAGCTCTGCTGCGGGTACACCACGTAGAACTTCCAGGTGTCGGCCAGCTGGTTCCAACCGGCTCCCACATATGCGTCGGCCGACTGCGTGCAGCCATGCATCGCCACCACCAGCGGTGCGTTCGCCGGAACACCCGCCGGCGCGTATTCGTACATCGAGAGCCGCCCCGGGTTCGAGCCGAAGCTCGCCACCGCGGTGAGCGCCTGCGTGGCAGCGCCGGTGTCGTCCTGTGCGCCTCCGCCACATGCGGCTGCCATCACCAGCGCCGCAAGGCCCCACACCCGAGCCGCTCCACCGAAGCTTCGTTCTTTCGACATGACCAACCTCCATGAGAGCCCCGCGAGGGGCGCGTGGGGAGCAGGAGCAGGAGTCATGCCGTGCCGCGTTATTCGTTTTTACGCAGTACGTTAACACATTGCGTCACGAGGGACGCACGGCGCCGCCGGGCAGGCCGCGTCAACGATGACGCAACGTGTTATACCTTTCGCCAGGCTTCCGTACACCCTCGCTAACTGTACGAAACTGCAGGCGACATTCGGACGGAAGCGGGACGCCGCTGGGCCAAACGCCGAAAGACCCGGGGCGACACGCCCGCCGCCCGGTGGAAGGTCCGGACGAAGTTCGAGAGGTCGGCAAAGCCCACGTCGAGCGCAATGTCGGTCACCGGCTCGTCGCTGCGGGCGAGCATGCGTGCCGCGCGACCCAGCCGGCACCGGAGCAGGTACTGGTGCGGCGTCGCCCCCACCACCCGTCCGAACAGGCGCAAGAAGTGGAACGCGCTGAGGTCCACCTGCGCCGCGATGCGCTCGAGATCGAGCGGCTGGTCCGCCTGCTCCTCGATGAACAGCGCGGCCTCGACGGCGCGGCGCCGATCCCTCGCCGACACCGAACGGACCACGGGCATGCCGCGGCCGACGGTCGCCGCGACCCGTGCGGCAAAGAGCAAGCCGGCCTCGTCGATCCCCACGGTGCTCCGCGCGTCGGCAGCCGCCTGCGCGAGCTCCCCGAGCACCATCAGCTCGGGTCGCGGCGCGAGGGCCACCGCCTGCCAGAGCGCCCCGGCCGTCGCACGTTCGGTCAGCTCGAAGGCCAGCTCCGGCGCCAGATGAAACGAGAGGCACTCGTCGCCGCCCTGGGCGTGCGCGTGCATGCAGCGGTACTCGTCGCCGGCGTTGCCCACGAACACCGCCCCCGGCACCAGCTCGTGAGTCCGGCCGCGCGCAACGACGCTGAAGGTGCCGCGGCGCACGAAGGAAAGCGAGAAGCCTGCGTGGACCTCGACCTCTCCCACGTCGCCCGGACCAGCAGTGCAGCAGTACTCGGCCGCCTGCAGCACGGCACCGCGATGTAGCGCGCGAACCTTCACGCGTCGGCCGCCTTCGGCGCCAGCTCCGCCGCCCTCCAGAGGTACCAGCTGGCCACGGTCCGATACGGCGCCCAGCGCGCGCCCCGCTTGGCCACCACCTCCGGCTCCGGCATCGCGCCCCCCGAAAAGGTCACGCCGAAGCCCTTGCGAACGCCGAAGTCACCCACCGGGAGCACGTCCGGACGTCCGAGCCGGAACATGAGCACCATCTCCACGGTCCATCGGCCGATACCGCGTACCGCCGTGAGCCGCTCGATCAGCGCCTCGTCACCGAGCACCCGCGCCTCCGCGAGGGTGGGAAGCGTCGCGGCCTTCGCCGACAGATCTTGCAGCGCGCGCAGCTTGGCCGCAGAGAGCCCGACGCCGCGCAGGGTCTCCTCCTTCCGCGAAAGAATGCCCTCCGGGGTCGGCGCGCCGCCGGGAAACAGCCCGCACAGGCGCCCGTGAATGGTGGCTGCGGCTTTGCCGTGGAGCTGCTGGTACACGATGGACTCCGCGAGCACCTCGAAGAGCGAGCTCGAGGTCTTCACCTCCATGCGAAACGGCCCCACGCGATCCATGAGGCGCGCGAGCTTGGGATCGGCGGCCCGCAGGTGGGCCACCGCCGCCGCGGGATCGAACGCGAAGGCGCCGCCGAAGAGCGGTCCCAGCGCGGCCGGTTGCTCCATCCGAAGAAGCCGCTTCTTGGTGGTGATTCCGCCGTTCGCCGAGAAGCCGCCGGCCTTGCCGCCCGCCGCGAGAACCCGATGACAGGGCACCACGATGGCGAAGGGGTTGCGCCCGAGCGCCTGGCCCACGGCCCGCGCCGCGCCCGGCGAGCCCACCCGACTCGCCACCTCGCCGTAGGAGAGCGTCGCGCCGGGCGGAATCTTCCGCGCCACCTCGTAGACCTTCTGGTGGAACGGGGGCACGCCGGTCATGTCGAGCGGCACTTCGGTCAGATCGCCGCCTTTGCCCGAGAGCAGATCGACGATCGCGGCCACGCTGCGGCGCACCGCCCGAGGAAGCGTCGCCTCCGCGGCCTCGGGAAAGCGCGCCGCCAGCCGTGCGCGTGTGGCCGCGTCGGCGGCCTCCGGGAGCTGGAGCGCGAGGAGCCCCTGTTTGCCCCAGGCGATACCGCAGCGGCCGATGGGCGTGTCGAAGAGCGCGAATGCCGCATTCATGGCCGCGGATCGTAGCAGCCGGGCCCGCGCCGAGAATTGGAGAATCTTGCTCGTCGCCGACGACGGGCAAGCGTCATCGCCGTGACGCTGCGTGGTATCCTCGCGGGCCATGGTCCACGGGCTCAACCACGTCACGCTCGCCGTCGCCGACCTTTCGCGCGCGCTCCGGGTGTACGAGCACGTCCTGGGCGCGCGACTGCGAGCCCGCTGGGACCGCGGCGCGTATCTCGATCTCGCCGGCACCTGGCTCTGCCTCGAGGTGGCGGAGAAAACGGCGCCGCGCCCGGACGACTCCCACCTGGCGTTCTCGGTAGCGGCGGACGACCTCCCGGCCCTCGCCCAGGCGCTGCAGGCGGAAGGCTGCCGAGCGTGGAAGGAGAATCGCTCCGAGGGAGCCTCCTTCTATTTCCAGGACCTCGACGGCCACAAGCTCGAGCTCCACGCGGGCGATCTCACGTCGAGGCTCCGGGCGTGCCGGGAGCAACCGTACGCCGGCATGGTCTTCTTCGACTGAGGGCTCACTCGCGAAGGAGCGGATGGGCGCGCAGCGTGTCGACTGCGAGGTCCACGAACGCCCGCACCCGCGCCGGCAGTCTCCGGGCCGAAGGCACCACGACGTGCACCGGCGTCGGCGGCGGCTCCAGCTCCGGCAAGACCGCCCGCAGCCGCCCGTCGGCAAGCTCCGCCGCCACCTGGTACGAGAGCGCGCGGGTGAGTCCACGCCCTGCGGTCGCCGCGCGCACCGCCACCTCCGCGCTGTTCACCAGCAAGCGCGCGTTCGGGGGCGACGACGACGATGCGTTCTCGGAGAACACCACGAGGTCGTGGCGGGCGAGGTCCGCGGCTTGCTTCGGCGTGCCGCGGCGCCGGAGGTAGCTGGGCGCGCCACACAGATGTATGCGCATCTGCCCCACACGAATGGCCGTGAGCGACGAGTCCGGTAGGTGGGCGATGCGCACGGCGACGTCCAGCCCCTCGGCCACCAGGTCCACCACGCGATCGAGGAGCAAGGCGCGCACCGACACCGCGGGGTGCGCGGCCAGGAACGTCTCCACGATGGGCGCCACCACGACGCTCCCGAAGAACACCGGCGCCGTCACGGAGACGGTGCCCCGCGGCTCGTCGTGCGCGCCCAGCACCGAGGCCTCGGCCTCGTCCACCTCGGCGAGGATGCGCGCGCAGTCGGCTGCGTAGCGGCGCCCCGCGTCGGTGAGCCGCACGACGCGGGTGGTGCGATGCAAGAGCTCGAGGCCCAGCTGCTGCTCGAGGGCGTTCACCGATCGCGTGACCACCGGCGCCGAGATGCCGAGCGCCCGCGCTGCCCGACGGAAGCTCGCGGCCTCGGCCACCATGACGAACACCTTCATGAGCTCGAGGCGCCCCATATCGTTCCTGATACAGGAATAGTGCATTGCATTCGAGCGCTATTCACTTCGTTCCCGGCAAGTATCACAGTGCCCGCATGAACCTCTCCCGTTCCGCGAGCCTCATGCGCTTGCACCGCTTTGCCCTCTCCGGTCACTGTCATCGGGTCGAGGTCTTCCTCACCCTGCTGGGCATCCCCTTCGTCGCGGTGGACGTGGACCTCGCCGGCGGCGCGCACCGGGAGCCGGAGTTCCTGCGCATGAATCCCTTCGGGCAAGTGCCGGTGCTGGAGGACGGCGACACGGTGGTGGCCGACGCCAACGCCATCCTCGTGTATCTGGCGATGCGGTACGACGCCGGCGGCAGCTGGCTTCCTGGAACGCCACGCGAGGCAGCGGAGGTGCAGCGATGGCTCTCCGCAGCCGCAAGCGAGCTCGCCCACGGACCAGCCCTGGCGCGGGTGGGCCGGCTGTTCGGGGGGTCGGTCGACCGCGCCCGGGTGGAGCTCCTCGCCGGGCGACTGTTCGGGGCCATGGAGGCGACGCTGGCGGAACGTGCGTTCCTCGTGGGCTCTGCGCCCACCGTGGCCGACCTGGCACTCTACGGCTACACCGCCCGCGCCAACGAGGGAGATCTCCCGCTCGACGCGTACCCCCGCATCGCGCAGTGGCTCGCGCGGGTGGAAGCGCTCCCTGGCTTCGTGCCGATGCCGAGGGCCGCGTGAGCGACGAGCCGTTCCACGACGGCGAAACCTACGTGCAGACGCGGGCGCAGGTGCGGGAGATGGCTGCACGCATCGGGCCACGCATGATCCGCGACTTCATGCCGGATCAGCATCGGCAGTTCTTCGAGCATCTCCGCTACGCGATCGTGGGCACAGTGGACGACGACGGCGTTCCCTGGGCGTCGCTGGTGACCGGACCGCCGGGCTTCTTGCGGACGCCGGACGCGCGAACCGTGGAGCTCGTTCTCGCGCCGGCGGAGGGTGACGGCATACGAGCGCGCGCGCTGCCCGGCCGTCGCATCGCGCTCCTCGGCATCGAGCTGTCGACACGTCGGCGCAACCGCATGAACGGCACGGTGGTGTCGGAGACCGACGGAACGCTGACGGTCCACGTGGACCAGAGCTTCGGCAACTGCCCCAAGTACATCCAGGCCCGCGAGGTGTCGGAGCGCGCGGACCTGCCGCAGCCGAGGCGCCGGGACGAGGGACCACGGCTGTCGGAGGAGGCGCAGCGGCTCGTGACGGGGGCGGACACGTTCTTCATCGCCAGCGCGACCCCCGCGCAGGGGTCGACGGATCCGCGGGAGGGTGTGGACGTGTCGCATCGGGGTGGCGCGCCGGGTTTCGTGGACCTGCGGGACGAGGGCGCGGAGCTGTGGGTGCCGGACTTCTCCGGCAACATGGCGTTCAACACGCTGGGCAACATCGCGCGCAATCCGCAGGTGGGGCTCTGCTTCGTGGACTTCGCGGCGGGGTCGCTCTTGCAGCTCACGGGCCGCGCGGAGATCGTCTGGGATGCGCCGCTGGTGGCGCAGTTTCCCGGCGCCGAGCGGCTTCTCCGCGTGCGCGTGGTGCGCGGCCAACTGCTGCGCGGCGTCGTACCGCTTCGCTGGTCGGCCCCGGAGGTGTCGCCCCAGCTCGCCGCTACCGGGCCCTGGCTCCGAAGCGAAGGCGAGCACAGGTAAACTGCGCCGATAGGTGTATGCTGGCGCTTCATGAAGCCCGCGTCCCCGCGCAGCGAGAAGGCGATCCGTGCGGCGTCGGCCCAGCGTGCAGCGGAGGCGCTCGGCCCGCGCCCGCGACGTGGCGCCCCGGACGAGACCCGATCGCGCCTTCTCGCAAGCGCCGCCGAGGAGTTCGAGCAGCACGGCTACTTCGGTACCGACAGCAACCGTATCGCCCGCGCCGCCGGGTACGCGCCCGGGACGTTCTACAAGCACTTCGTGGACAAGCGCGCTGCGTTCCTGGCGGTGTACGAAGCGTGGATTGCCCGGGAGTGGGACGGGGTGGCGGCGCTTGCCCGGACCTGTCGGGTCGAAGACCTCGCGGCGCGCATCGGCGAGCACGTGATCGCCCAGCATCGGGAGTGGTCGGGCTTTCGCGCGAGCCTGCGGGCGCTTTTGGTGCTCGAGCCGGACATCCGCCGGGCGCACCGGGCGAGCCGCGGGCGGCAGCTTGCGATGATGCAGCGGCTGGGGCTTCACGGGCGCGCGGAGAACGCGGCGCTGCTCCTCGCGGTCGAACGCATGGCAGATGCCATCGCAGACGGAGAGCTGGAGGCGCTCGGCGTGTCGGACGAGGATGCGCGCGCGCAGCTGGTGGCCCACATCGCGGTCCGGTTGGCTAGCCGGTAGTCCTGCCCCGTTGCGCGTCCTGAAGGCGGCGCACGAAGTGTGCGCCGAGGTCGTCGGGCCACGCCTGGACCAGCGTTGCGAAGGTGGCGGCGTCGCCCGCATAGAGCGCGCGCGAGGCCTCTTCGAAGCCCTCCAGATGGGAAGCGAGCGCCCACATGATCTTGCCGATGGCCTCCACGGCGCGGCGGAGGCGCTCCTTCGCCGGCTCGCGCTTGCGGGCTTCGTCGACCAGACGGCGGAGCGCGGCGGAGCTGCCCTGGGGTTGCCGCTCGAGCCACTCCCAGTGTCGCGGCAGCAGCGAGATCTCCCGACACACCACCCCGAGCTTGGGTCGCCCGGGTCCCGATCGAACCGGAGCCGGCTCCACGCGCGCCACCACCTCGTCGAGCGTCCCCTGCAGATCGAAGTGCGCCGCGTTGCCGGTGTCGTCGTCGAAGAAGAGGATCCGCGCGCCGGGCTCCTCCGCCAGCAGCCCCTTCGCGCGGCGCACCACCACCGCCGCTTCGCCGCCCCCCAGCCGCCGCGTGCCCACGAACGCCGAGTACGTCTTCGCTGGTTCCATGACCCCATTATTACCCGGGTACTTTTGGAGGTGGGGGATAAATGACCGACATTGACCTGTCCCCTTCCCTCCACATTCTCGAGTGTTGCGAAATTCACTAATCACGAATATACTAAATATCGAATGGACGTATTTGCCGCCCTCGGGGACCCCACACGCCGCGCGATCCTCGATCTGCTCCTCGAAGGCGAGTGCTCGGCGGGCGCCATCGGCGAGGCGTTTCCGCAGCTGAGCCAGCCGGCCATCTCACGGAACCTGAGCATCCTGCGCGCGGCGGGATTCGTGGTGGTGCGTCCGGAGGCCCAGCGGCGCGTGTACGCGCTGGCGGCGTCGGGCGTCGCAGACCTGGAGCGGTGGCTCGGCCCCCATCGGCAGTACTGGATCGAGTACTTCGACGCCCAGGATCAGGCGGAGGCGCGGGCCAAGGGGCGCACGCGCTCTTCGCCGCCGTAGACGACGAAGTCGTCCCGCCGTGCGAACCCCACCAGTGTGATGCCGGCCCGGTGGGCCATCTCCACCGCGAGCGAGCTCGGCGCCGACACGCCAATCACCACCGGCACCCCCGCCGCCACGGCCTTCTGCACCACCTCGAAGCTGGTGCGCCCGCTCACCACGAGCATCCGCGCGGCGAGTGGCAGCGCGCCGGCGAGGAGGCGCGACCCGACGACCTTGTCCACCGCGTTGTGCCGGCCGACGTCCTCGAACGCCACCTCCACCACGCCTTCGGCGTTCGTCAGCGCCGCGCCGTGGCATCCGCCGGTTCGCCCGAAGAGCTCCTGCGCCGCTTCGAGCCCTCGAACGGCGCGGGCGATGGCCGCGCCGCTGGTGACCAGATCACTCGTCACGGGGCCGCATCGGGCCAGGAGATCGTCGATGGACCGACGGCCGCACACCCCGCACGCGGAGGTGACGGTCCCGCGTCGCTGCGCAGGCCCGTCGGTTCCGAGCTCGATGCGAACCCCGGGCGCGGGCGTGACCTCGAGCGTGTTCGCGCGCCCCTCGTCGGTCGTGCGCCCACAATGAGCGACCGCCGACACGTCGGCGACGGAGCGGATGATGCCCTCGGCGAAGAGGAACCCCAGCGCGAGCTCCCGATCGTGCCCGGGTGTGCGCATGGTGATCGCCACCGTGTCGCCCGCGATGCGGATCTCCAGCGGCTCCTCCACGGCGACCGCATCGTCGACGCGGGCCTCCGCGCCGGCGCGGCATTGCGTGACCGGAATCACCTTCGCAGCTTTGGGATCCAACACCCATCCAGCATTGCACGCACATGCCCCCTTGTCGTGCCATGTGCACTCGGCCCCGGCCCGTGCGAAGCTGGCACGCATGGGAGCGCGCGCGGGCATCTTCGTGGGAGGGGGCGGGACGCGCATGGGCGGCGTCGCGAAGGGTCTCCTGCGCGGCCCCGATGGCCTGCCGCTGGTGCTGCGCGCAGCGCG
>JABFRG010000478.1 GCA_013141295.1 Polyangiaceae bacterium | reverse complement strand
CGGCGGAGGCGGGGTCTTGAGCGCGATGGGCGCCGGAGGTGGCGGCTCCGGCGACTGCTCTTCCAGCGACGAGAGATTTCCCTCTTCCGGAAGCTGGTGCATCGACGCGCGAATCGACGCTTCGCCGGCGCGCCGCGTCTCGGCGGGACCGGAGAGCCCGGCGCCGATCTCCTGCGCCCAGTTCGTGGGGTCGATGAACGCTTGGGGATCGAGGGGCCGCGCGCCGGGGGGCGCCACCTTGAGCTCCTCTTCGCTCTTCTCGTCTTCCTTGAGGGAGGTGAACTCGAAGAGCGCCTCCTCGATGAGCTTGTCGATGATGCTGCCCTGGGGCGCGCGCACCTTCTGACGCTCGCGCATGGTGCCGAGCACCAGCGCTGCCACGTCGAAGGTGGACACCGGCTGCCCGAACACGAAGAGGAAGCGCGAGAGGTCCTGCCCCAGCTCGCGGGCGGTCATGTACCGGGTCGCCGGATCGCGGGCCAGGGCGCGGTTGAGGATCTTCTCAAGGTCCGGCGGCACGTCGCGATTGATGGTGGAGATGCTGGGCACCTGGGCCTGCTGCACCTTCTTCACGGTCTGGAAATCGGTGTCGCCGAGGAACAGACGCTGCCCCGAGAGCAGCTCCCAGAGGATGATGCCCACCGCGAAGATGTCCGTACGGGCGTCGACCTCTTGCCCCATCGCCGCCTCCGGAGAGAGGTAGCTGAACTTGCCCTTGATGATGCCGGGCTCCGATTTTTCGAGCTGGGAGCTGGCCTTGGCGAGGCCGAAGTCCACGATCTTGATCTCGCCGTACTTGGTGATGAGCACGTTGGGCGGCGACATGTCGCGGTGGACGATGTGGAGCGGAGCGCCGCTGTTGGCGTCGCGCGCCTCGTGGGCGTAGCTGAGGCCTTTGCAGATCTCGATGGCGATGAAGACCGCGATCTGGACCGGGAAGATCTTCCCCTGCTTCTTCAGGCTCTCGGCGATGCTCTTGAGGTTCCCGCCGTCGACGTACTCCATGACGATGAAGTAGGCCGCGTCACCCACGCCGATATCGAACACCTGGACGCAGTTGGAGTGCGAGAGCTGCGCCGAGAGGCGCGCCTCGTCCAGGAACATCGAGATGAACTTCTTCTTCTCCGAGAGGTGCGGGAGAACGCGCTTGATGGCGACTTGCTTACGGAACCCCTGGAGACCTTCGCTCTCGGCGCGGTACACCTCGGCCATGCCACCGGCTTCGAGCTTCTCGACGACGCGGTACCGTTGCTGACTCTCCGTCATGGTGCAGGGGGCCTTTCGTCCATGCTCCGCCGCGGGCCAGAAGGGCCGCAGCCAAAGGCTGCAGCCGTGTGGAACGAGGTGGGATGGTTCTTCCCCAAGGGTGACACCTTAAGGGCCGGAAAATCAAGCGCTTCAGTCGTTCGTAGGCGCTTCCCGGAACCCACACATGTACACGACCTCGCCCGTTTTCTGGGGAGCGGGGAATTTCCACGTGCGCATGATCGGGAGAACGCACGCGTAGAGCGCGGCGCACCCGGAGCTGCGGTTCTGGACGCCGACCACGTTGCCCTTCAGGTCGAGGTTCGCCCCGAAGCTCTCGAAATCGTAGCCAACATCCCGGCTCTTATCGTGCCTGAAGCAGGCCAGCGCCGCGCACTGGGTGAGCGAGGACGCCTTGCCACTGAGAAATGGCCGGATCGCGTCCGCGTCCGCGTAGGTGGGGTACTGATTGACGTTGCACTCCTTGGCCCATGGCTTCGCAACTGCGACGGTCGACCCACTCGGTGCAGGTTGCACCGATGCCGAAGCCGTGGGGGACGGGCGCGGCGTCGTGGGCGAAGGCACGGGCGCGGTGCCGGAGCGGCTGCCGCTGGGAAGCGGAGGGACGACGCCGGGCGTGGGAGACGGGCCGAGGGTGGTGGACGGCCCGACGCTGGTGGTGACCGCGAGCGGACCGCTGATGGGAGCGGAGCTTGCGGAGGGCCGCGGTACCGCCGCCAGCGTATCTTCCTGGCGCAGGTAGAAGAACGTTCCGAGGGCGACGCCGCCCAGGAGCAAGATGCCGGCTGCGACCGCGATGAAGATGCCTGCGCCGGGGGAGCTCGAGCGCGGCGCGACCTGCACCGCCCCGATCGAAGCCCCCACAGGTGGTGGGCCGCCCATGAGCACGCCCGGCGGCGCGGTGACGGCGGGAGCGCCGGGGTGCGAGTTCTGCGGCACCGGGAGCCCCGTTTGCGCCGGAGGCCCGTAGCCAGGTGCGGGTCCGTACCCGGAGGGCGACTGCGATAGGCCCGGCGGCGGGCCGTACCCCGTCGCTCCGTTTCCGTAGCTATCGGTGCCGGATACGAAGTTGGCGGCAAGCTGCGGCGGCGGCCCGTAGGGGCTGGGTCCGCTGGGCGCAGGGAGCCCGGGCGGTGGTCCGGATGGCCCCACCGGAGCGCCGCTGACCACGACCTGCGGATTGGAGAACGAAGGCGAGAGCGCCAGCGCGAACCGTTGCAGCGCGGTACGCATCTCGTCGGCGTTCGCGTAGCGCGTGTCGGGGTGCTTCAGGAGCGCACGGTCGAGCGCGGCGCCGAGGGCCGGGTCCACCTGCGGGCAGCGCTGCGCGAGCGGCATCGGCGCTTCGTCCTTCAGCTTGCTCAGCATGCGTGGGAGCGAATCGGCCTCCAGCGGCGGCACGCCCGAGATGGCGTAGTAGAGCGTTGCCCCCAGCGCGTAGAGGTCGGCGCGACCGTCGATGGTGTCGTGGAAGGCTTGCTCCGGCGCCATGAAGAGGGGCGAGCCGATGAGCACCCCGTCGCGGGTGAGGCCGTGCGACTCCGTGACCTTCGCCACGCCGAAGTCGAGGATCTTCACCACCTCGCCGGCACCCGGAATGGCCGTCACCATGAGGTTCGCGGGCTTGATGTCGCGATGGACGATGCCGGCCCTATGGGCGACCGCCAGCGCGTCGAGCACCTGGATGCCCATGGAGGCTGCACGCGACGGCAAGAGCTTTCCGGACTCCTGCATGACCTGCTCGAGCGATTTGCCCTGCAGGTACTCCATGACGAGGAACGCAGGCTCGCCCGGGAGGGCCCGGAAGTCCGTCACCGGAACGATGTTCGGGTGCCCGAGCTGGGCGGCGGCCTGGGCTTCGCGCTCGAGGCGCGCGACCGCCTGGGGCTGCGCGCTGATCTCGGGCGCGAGGACCTTGAGGGCGACGATCCGGTTCAGCGCCTCGTGGCGCGCCTCGTACACCGCCCCCATGGCGCCGCGACCGAGCAGCCGCAGCACGCGGTAGGTGCGGCCGAGCAGCGCGCCGACGAGGGGATCCGAGACCATGGCACATCTTCCGGCAGAACCGCCGCGGGCTCAAGGCGAGAAGCGCGTCACTCCGCGTGGGTCGACTGAAAGTAGCCGCACGTGAGCTCCACGGGTCCCGGCGCCGGCCCGGGCGGGATGCGAGTCCGGGCGAGCACGGGAAAAGCGCAGGGATCGAGGGCGGGACACCTTTTCTCGCCGGCGTGCGATACCCGCACGGAGCCGTCGGCGGCCACGTCGAGGCGGTAGCTCTCGAAGTCGTAACC
>JABFRG010000348.1 GCA_013141295.1 Polyangiaceae bacterium | reverse complement strand
GGTGATGACGTCGTGGCCCGCGAGCTCGGCTTCGGACTTCGGACGGCCCCGGCGCCGCACGTAGCTCTCGCTGGCGAAGAGCGCGAAGGGGAGCTTGGCCACGCGCTTCACCCGGAGGCTCGGCTCCGAGACCTTGGTGACACGGAGCGCGAGATCCGCCTCGCCGCGCGCGAGATCGAACACGCGATTGGCGCCCAGGAGCTCGAGCTCGAGGCGCGGGTACCGCTGGCGAAGATCGAGCAGCCCCTCGCGCACCAGCATCGCCGCCAGCGACTCGGTGGTGGCGATGCGCACGCGGCCCGCCACCGCGCCGGTATCTTCCGCGGACACGCGAAACGCGCGGGCTTCTTCGGCCATGCGGTCGGCGTGCAGCAGCAGCCGATCGCCCACCGGCGAAGGGCGCAGGCCATCGCGCGTTCGCAAGAAGAGCCGCGCGCCCAGCGACGCCTCGAGGGCGCCGATGCGTCGACTGGCGGTGGAGCGGTCGAGGCCCGCATCCTTGGCCCCCAGGGCGAGGCTCCTCTTCTGCGCCACCGCCAGGAACACCCGCACGTCGTCCCAGTTCATGGGCAAAGGATACGTGGCCGACCATGATGTGCAACCTTGCAACGAGCCGTTGCACGTATGTCGCTTCCGCTACTATCCTTTCGGGCGCACCTTCGGGGCATGGAAACCTACCGCGCGGTGATGCTCACGAAGAGGGGTGGTCCGGAGGTGCTGCAGGAAACCGAGCTGCCCCTGGTGGAGCCCGGTCCGGGCGAGGTGCGCGTGGCGGTACAGGCCACCGGCGCCGGCGGGACCGACGTCACCATGCGCCGGGGCAGCTACATCTACGCGCCGAAGATGCCCTTCGTGCCGGGCTACGAGGTGGTGGGCCGGGTGGAGAAGCTGGGCGCCGGCGTGACCGACCTGCGGGTGGGTCAGCGGGTGGCGGCGCTCATCGTGCACGGCGGGTACGCGGAGAAGCTGGTGCGACCGGCGGCGGACTTCGTGGGCCTCGGCGACGATGGACGCGCGCCCGACGAGGCGGTGCTCGCGCTCATCCTCAACTACGTGACGGCGTATCAGGCGATGCATCGGACCGCCCACGTGAAGGCCGGGCAGACCGCGCTGGTCACCGGAGCGAGCGGCGGCGTGGGCAGCGCGGCCATCGAGCTGCTCCGGCTCGCCGGGCTCACCGTGTACGGGGCAGCTTCTGGGGCGCGTCACGACTTCGTGCGCTCGCTGGGCGCGACGCCCATCGAGGGACGAACCAAGCCGGTGGACGCGGCGCTACGCGAGGTGCTGCCGGAGGGTGTGGACTACGCCTTCGACGGTCTCGGCGGCAAGTACCTGGGCCAGTGTGTGCGAGCCACCAAGGCGGGCGGCCACGTGGTGGGCTACGGGTTCTCGGCCACCAGCGGCCCCGACGGAAAGCCGCGGCTGCTCACCATTCTCTCCGGCATGCTCGCGCTGCTCGTGGGCTCGCGGCTCCGCGGGCGTCGCGGCTCGTTCTACGGCATCACCGCGCTCTACCGGAAGGACCGTACGCCCTTCCGGGAAGACCTGCCGAAGCTGGTGGCGCTCCTCGACGCAGGCAAGCTGAAGCCCAAGATCGCGGCGCGACTTCCGCTGCTGGCCGCGCGCAACGCCGGTGAGCTACTCGAGCGCGGCGGCCTCGAGGGCAAGATCGTGCACCTTGCATCGGTGCTAGCATGACGTTCCATGGGCAAGGTTCTCTGGCACGCGACGATCTCCCTCGATGGCTTCATCGCAGGTCCGCATGACGCGATGGAGTGGGTCTTCGAGCACGCGGGGCCCAACCCGGCTGCGGAGCGGGTGACCGCGGAGACCGGCGCGCTCCTGGTGGGGCGCCGGAGCTACGATGTGGCGAGAATGGTTCCCGCGGGCATCCCGCAGTTCGTGCTCACCCATCGCACGCCGGACGCCACGCCCGAGGGCGTCACGTTCCTCTCGGGCGAGGTGATGTACGCCGTCAGCGCCGCGCTCGCCGCCGCGGGCAAGAAGGACCTGGTGGTCCTGGGCGCCAACGTAGCCAAGCAGTGCCTCAGCGCCGGCCTGGTGGACGAGATCCTGGTGCACGTGGCCCCGCTCCTCCTCGGCGAAGGCCTGCCCTTCTACCGGCGCGCCGGCTCCGCCATGCAGCTCGAGCCGCTCGAGGTCTCCCAGGCGGGCGCCGTCACCAACCTGCGCTTCCGCGTGAAGAAGCGCGCGACGAACTCCGAGCGCCCCTGATGCGGGTGATCTTTCTCGACTTCGACGGCGTGCTCAACCGCGAGACCGACGCCATCGACGAGGAGTCCGAGCTCTGGACCGCTGCCTGGCTCGAGAGCGACCTCGTGGAACGACTCGCGCGGCTCGTGGCTTCCACGGGCGCAAAGGTGGTCGTGAGCTCGTCCTGGCGTCAACGTCGGTCGCTGGCGGAGCTCGCGGACATCCTCGCGGAGCGCGGATACCCGGGGGGCGTGCACGACGTCACGGCCCGACTTCCCCGTAGCGAGGAGGGAGAGCAGCACGTGCGGGCAACCGAGATCGCTGCTTGGCTCACCGCACACCCGGAAGTCGCGAACTGGATCATCCTCGACGACGAGCGCGATCTCGGCCCGCTCGCGCACCGTCACGTGTGGACGGACCCCTCGGTGGGCCTCTCGGAGCAGAATCTCGTGGAAGCGCGGGCTCTCCTGCTCGGCTAAGGGTCGGCCCCGACCGGATCGCGATCCACGTCGTTCAGAGCTCGAGCACCAGCTTCATGGATCCGTCGGTCTCGTGCTCGCGAAGGATGGCGACCACCAGGTCGAAGAGCGTGTCGCCTTCCCGACGCTCGACGCGGATCAGCTCGGCGCGGACGTGCTCGACGCTCAGCGGGTGACAGGTCTCGAGCAGCCGTTCGAACCGGCGGCGGGTGGCCTCCCAGCCGAGCGTCTCCCGGGACCGGCTCGCCCGCGTCCACCGAAGGCACCACGGCCCGTTGGGGGTCCCGAAGCCGCCGCGGAGAATGTCGTTGAACGCGTCGAGGTTGCCGGTCCACGCGTGCTCGCCGCGGAGCACCTGCGCCGAGAAGGACGCGCAGAAGCCGGCGAAGTCCGAGAACGACGCGCCGTCGAGCTGGCGCTCCGGAAGGCTCTCGGCTTGCATCGCCTATCAGCATAACTCCCGCTGTGCGCTGGGAGGAGAGAGTGTCCGCACGCGGGACGACGCGTGCGGACTCTTACAAGTGCTGGCGTCCCCAGGGGGATTCGAACCCCCGTTAGCGACGTGAAAAGCCGCCGTCCTGGGCCAACTAGACGATAGGGACTTGGAAGCGGGCGGAACCTAGCGTTCCCGCCGGCCGGTGTAAAGGGGAGAAAAGCCGGGGCGCCCGGCGAGGCCTTTTACAGGTCCGGGTAGTAGCGAGCCCGGATGCGATCCCGGTAGGCCATGAGGTTGTTCTTGGCCTCGAGGTGGGCCTTCACCGGCGAGTCGTAGGGGAAGAGCGAGGAGCCCACGATGAAGGCGTAGAGCGAGCAGTCGGCGGTGGTAGGCCGGTCGCCCAGGATGAACGGCTTGTCGGCGAGGAGCACGCTGAGCGCGTCCCAGTCCTTCATGCCCATGGCCTGTACCTCTTCGCGGGTGTGGCGACCGGTGCCCTGGGCGTGAAGGGTGCCCTTCACCTTGCGGACGATGAAGGGAAACGCGAACCGCAAGAAGCTCGGGAGCACCTTGCTGAACTCGGGCCGCAGCACGTCGGCCGCGCCCTCGTCGCCCCAGCGCAGGTACATCGCCACGAAGTAGTACGCCTCGTCGAGCATGCGCTGCACGATGCGCGCTTGCGCGCGATCCTGGATGCTCAGGTGGGCGTCGAGCCCGGGCCCCTGCGTCTCCTCGAGATGTTCGATGACGAGCTGCGAGTCGGCCATGACGCGGCCGTCCTCCAGCGTCACGTAGGGAACCTTGCCTTTGGGCGCACGCCGCATGTCGGGCGGTCGCACCTCGAAGGCCAGCTCGCGAAACCGAAGGTAGGTCTCGAGCTTGGCGCAAAAAGGCGAGAGATTGGGCATGCCCCACGGGCGCACGGTCGGCTGATGGAGGACGATGGGCATGGCCGCACGATAGAGGAACCGCGCGGCCGCGAGTAGACCCCGACGGAAGACAGCGTCGGTTTGCGTGCTACGTTATTGCCCCATGAAGCGTGCCCCGATCGTCCTTCTGGGTCTCGTGAGCGTCGCCTGCGGCCCCACGCTCTCGGCCGGTTCACGCGTAACCATCACGCCGAGCCCGGAGGCCGAAGCCCCGGCAGCCGCGACCCCGCCCTGCGCGACCGAGCGCACCCTGGTGCTGCGCCACCCGCGGACGGACGGCGGCACCGACGTGGTCCGGCTGACGTGCGCGGGCGACGTGGCCACCGCGCTGGCAACGACCGAGTACCCACCGCGGAAAGACGACCTCGGGAGCGACGCTGCGCCGCCGACCCCGGAGACCATCTCCACCGCGGCGTTCGCGAAGGTCTGGACCGCCGGGCTCGGCCTGGTGCGGAAGGGCCTGTGTGTGGCGCCGCCGACCACCACCGGGAAGAAGGTGCCGACCCTCACCTTCGAGAATCCCATGACCGGCGCCGCGCGCGGATGCAGCGTGCAAGGTGATGCGTGGACGAGCACGGCCGCGGAGGCACGGGGTCTCGTGCCGCTGCCCCCGGTGGACGTCACGCCCATATGGCCGTTCCAGAACGAGTACTGGAAGGACGAGCTTCGCTACTACGGAACGGCGCCCAGCCGCTGAGCGCTCAGGCCACCTGGGGCGCGCGACGGCTTCGGTGCGCCTCCAGGTACTGCATCGGCGACACGCCGAAGGTCCGGCGAAACGCCGCGCGAAATCGGCCGAGATCCTGGAAGCCCGCGGAGAACGCCGCCTCGGTGACGCTCCGCTGCCCACGCCGGAGGAGCGAGGCCGCGCGCCGCGAGCGCGCCTGCAGCAGGTACGCGTGCGGCGACATCCCCATCACCTCGCGGAACCGGCGGCTGAAGTGAAACCGGCTCATGGCCGCAGCGCGCGCCATGAGGTCCACACCGATGGCGTCTTCGAGATGCGCCTCGACGAAGTCCACGGAGGCCATGATACGTGCATCCTTCACGCATGTTCCACCTTCCGGGAGCACCGCCAGTCGCAGCAGCCGAACCACCAGCGCCTCCAGGAGCGCGTCCAGCACCAGGTCCTGCCCGGCGCCAGGACTGCGCGACTCGCGCTCCAGGGCCTCGGCGACCGCCACCACGTCGGCCCCGCCCGACACGACGCCGGCGCGGTCGAAGCGACGCCCCGCCAGACTGGTGGCCGCCGCGATCTCGTCCATGAGTGGCTGCGAGAGCTCGATGACCTTGCCCTGCACGCCGGCGTCCAGCGTCGTGGCATGATCCACCTGCGACGGAACCACCACCACGTCGCCGGGCCCCGCTGAGAACGAGCGGAGCGCCGAGCGGTAGTGCGCGTGCCCCGCTTGAATCCACGTCAGCTCCAGGCCCGGGTGGGCGGCGGAGGCGCCGCGGAGCTCGTGGTCGCAGTGCCAAACACGAACCGAGGTACCCCGAAGCAAAGGACGCGTGACGACCGGCAGCATACACATCGCTAGAGCAAGGTCCGGGCCCGGCCGAGAGCTCGAGTTTTGCCGGAATTTCGGGCTCACCGTGCGTCCGCTGACGCCGCCCGCCGATGGGCTCCGCACGATGCGCACTGCGAAGCGCAGGATTCGCCGCGCCCGGACGCAGGCGGCGCCCTACTGCTTCTCCATCCCCCGACCTCCCAAGGAGCTGCCCGATGTCCCGCGTTTCCCTCGTCCTCCTCCTCGTCACGCTCGCTGCTTGCTCCGACGCGCAGAGCACGCCCTCGCCCCGCGCCGATGCGGGGGCCGACGCCAGCCCCGCCGACGCCGGCACCGCCGACGCGACGCCCGACAAGCCCGACGCCGCGGCCACGAGCCTCGGCGAGATGACCATGTCGCGGAGCCTCATGGCCGCGATCACCGGACCCGACAAGCTCGTCCGGGTGTTCGGCGGCCTCGGCGCTTCCGTCACCAACAGCGCCGAGCGCTACGACGACGCTACGAACAGGTGGAACGAGATCGCGCCGTCCACGTCGCGTCGCTACGGCCATGCGGCCGGCGTCGACGCAGCGGGCGTGGTCTACGTGGTGGGCGGCACCGCCGACGGTAGGACGCCGCTCGCCACCGCCAGCGCATACGATTCAAAGACCGACGCCTGGAGCGATCTTCCGCCGCTTCCGGAGCCCCGCTTGGGTCTCGGGGTCGCTGCGGTGGGCTCCAAGGTCCTCGTCCTGGGCGGGCGCGGGCCCGGAGGCGGCGCCAGCGGAATCACGTACGCGTACTCCCCGGCGGCACGCACCTGGGCCGAGGCGGCGCCCATGCCCACACCGCGGCTGGCGTTCGCCACGGTCGTGCTGGACAACAAGGTCTACGTGGTCGGGGGGCGCGACGCGACCGACACGCCGCTCACCACCGTCGAGGTCTACGATCCGAGCGCCGACACGTGGACCACCAGCGCGCCCCTCGCGGTTCCGCGCTACTGGCTGGGCGCGACGGCGGGGGCCGATGGTCGCATCTACGCCATCGGTGGCATCTCCGATCTCGGCTTCGACGATGCGGTGGAAGCCATGCGGCCGGGCGAGCCGTGGAACACGTTGGCCCCGCTCCCCGCGCCCCGCGCATGGCTCGCGTGCGCGACGGCCCCCGATGGCCGCATCCTCGCCATCGGTGGCGCCACCGCAGCCGGATCGCAGCCCTCGGCGCCGCTCTCCACCATGCTGGCCTACGATGCCAAGCGCGATCGCTGGTCCAGCAAGATCCCCTGAACGGACACCCGGAATCGACCGGCCTCTTGTAGCGTTGGACACGTGGTGCGGTCCCCCAACGCGATACCCATCTTGACGGCGCTCCTGGGCGTAACGCTCGGCGCATGCCATGGGTGCCGGCACGACGAGGCTCGGCCGGTCACGGAGACGGCCGACGCGACATCCGCGGTGGTCGCGCGGCTTCCGGACGCGAGCATCTCGCTCCGGGATGCTGCCGCGGCCGATGCCAGCGCGGCGTCCGACGGCGGCAAAAGCGGCCGCCTGGTGCGGGGCGCACAGGAGCCCACTGCCTTCTGCGCGATCTTCGGCACCTTCCCCGAGGGGCAGGAGCCGCAGGCGCAGAAGCTCCAAAAAGCGGTAGAGCAACTGGGTGTATCTTCCCTGGAAGTGAGGAGCACCTCGGAGCTCCGGGAGCTCGCCTGGGGGCAGCTGGCGGTGCTCGCGGTGCTGCCCACGCGAGCCGAGGCCGAAGCGGCCGTGGCGAAGGGAAAGCCCGCTGCCAAGGGCTTCGCGAAGGGCTGCTCCCCGCTCTCCGGCGCGCAGGGTGGCCAGGGCGCGAGCGCAGCTTCGGTCGACGTCGACGAGGACGCGGATGGGTACGTCGGCTGGAACCCCGCCAAGGGCACCGCCGCGTGCATCACCGGCACCTCGAGCATCCAGGGCGGCGAGGACACGAGGGCACAATTCTTCGGCGGCAGCGATCTGCCGTGGCTGGTCACGCCGCGGCTCACGTTCGATGCGAAGGTGGATGCCAAGCACCTCGACGCGGTGAAGCGAGCCCTCGACGCGGGCGGGCACCTGTCGCTCAAGGGCGAGCGAGTCCGGGAGCTCTTCCCCGGAGAAGAGGCAGTATGGGCCTCACCGCGCTTTACCGTGCGCTACGAGCGGCGCCAGCAGCCCGACGTGCAGACGAGCCTGGGCTCCTGGCCGCTCGCCGACGACCACCTCGAGCTCGAATGCGCGGGCAAGAAGACCGTCCTGGTGGACCGCACGGTGGAGGGCGTTTCGAGCGCGGAAGCTCGCCTCTTCTGGGCCCCCAAGCAACACCTGCTGCTCGTGCAGTGGAAGTACCTGTTCGGCATGGAGGGCGACAGCGGCGGGGCCACGGTGGCCCACCTGCTGGCCATCGACGCCCTCTGCGCTCCCTGAAGGTTGCGTGAGCTTCTTTTCCCCCCGGAAGCTGCACCGTGACCTGTGATATCCCCATGATATGACCACCAACGCCGAGTTTCTCGCCGAGATTCCGCTCTTCTCGCTCCTCGACGAGGCGGAACGGACGCTCCTGGCGGAGCGGGTGGACGTCACGCCGCTGAAAGCCGGCGACACCCTGTTTCGCTACGGCGATCCCGGCGACACCATGTACGTGGTGAAGTCGGGCCAGGTGGAGCTCTCGGTGAAGACCAAGACCGGCGACAAGCTCGTGTTCGAGGTCTCCTCCGCCGGCGACTTCTTCGGGGAGATCTCGCTGCTCGACGAGGGACCGCGCACCGCCACCGCCGTGGTGCTGCAAGACGGCGAGGCTCTGGCCATCGACCGCGGCGACCTCGACGAGCTGTTCCGGCTCAAGCCGCAGTCGGTGTTCGACCTCTTGGGCGCCACCGGGCGACGGCTCCGGCAGAACGCCATGCTCCTGCGCAACACGGCGGCGCGCAACGTGAACGAAGAGGTGGTCGACAACCGCAGCACGGTCATGAAGGTGGCCGACTGGATCGCCGAGTTCAGCGGCAGCTTGCCGTTCCTCTTCATCCACCTCGGCGCGTTCTTCGTGTGGATCATCCTGAACGTGAAGATCTTCCCCTTCGGGAACTTCGATCCCTTCCCGTTCGGCTTCCTGACGCTGGTGGTCTCGCTGGAGGCCATCATCCTCAGCGTGTTCGTGCTCCTCAGCCAGAACCGCCAGGTGGAGCGTGAGCGGGTGCGGTCCGACATCGAGTACGACGTGAACCTCAAGGCCGAGCTGCAGATCCAGCATCTGCACGAGAAGCTCGATCTGCTCAACGCCGACATCCTGGCGCGCCTGCAGCGCATGGAGAAGGGCACGGCCAACCACGCTTCGCCCCACTCCGAGCGCGGGCACGGCGAGCGGCTCTGACTAGCGGAGGGGGGCGCGGCGGAAGTCCTCGGCCAGGGTCTCGAACAGCGCACGACGCGGATCGAGCGCGCGAAACACCAGGCGGAAGTGGTCGTCGAGGAGCGTGACCTTGGGGAACGCGCGCACCAGCTTGCCCGACGCGAGATCCCGCCGCACCAGATACTCGGGCAGCACCGCCACCCCAGCGCCCGCCAGCACCTCGTCGTGAATGGCCGCGATGCTGCCGAGCCACACGTGCCGGCGAAACCGCAGCCGGTCGCCACCACCGGGGGCATCGCGAAAGTACCGGTACAGCGGCATCTCGCCGTTGGAGTCCACCAGCGTGTGCTCGGCGGCGTCTTCGTCGCGACGCAGCGGGCTCTTTGCGAGGAGCGCGCGAGCGCCCACCAGCACGTAGGCTTCCCGATGTAGCTGCACGAAGTCGAGCTTGCGATCGGACACCCGCGTGGAGGTGATGGCGCAGTCGATCTCGTGGTTCTTCACCCGCAGAAGCAGGTCGGGTCCCGAGCCGAAGTACAGGTGCATGGTGAGCCATGGCCTTTGCCGGGCCATCAGGCGACGCTGGGGCATGACCCAGCTCATCCCGAGCTCTTGTCGCGTCCCCAGCGTGAGCTCCATCTCCAGGGGCTCGCGGTCGCTCCGCCCCACCCGAGCGCAGGCGTCGGCTGCGGCCACGCACTGCTCCGCGGCCGGAACCAGCAGCAGCCCGGATTCGGTGAGCGTCACCGATCGCGTGGTGCGCGCGAAGAGCTGCGTCCCCAGCTGCTCTTCTAGCTGCTTGATGCGCTGGCCGAAGGCGGTGGGTGTGAGCGCCACCGAGCGAGCCGCGTGCCGGAAGTTGAGCGCCCGGGCGGCTGCCAGGAAGTAGCGAAGACTATCCAGCGAAGACAGTACATTCATGCCCCGATTGTACGGGACCACCGGAGCGACGGCGAAGGCCATCGCGACACCCGGCGACGTTCCCTCCCCCTTCCCCTCCCGCTCGCGGGAGGGGTGACGCTCCCCGAAGCGCCTCGCGGGAGGGGTGACGCAAGCGACGCGCGGGAGCGGTGACGCAAGCGACGCGCGGGAGCGGTGACGCTACTTCAGCGGACGACGCGGGGGCGCATGCCGGGGGCTTCGTGGCCGGAGTTCGCGACGTACTCGTCGTAGCTGCCGCCGTAGAAGATGGGTGCCTTGCCGGGCTTCAGCTCCACGATGCGGGAGGCGATGGCCCGGAGGAAGGCGCGGTCGTGGGAGACGAAGACGATGGTGCCTTCGTACGACGAGAGCGCCTTCACCAGCGCGCGCTTGGTGACGATGTCGAGGTGGTTGGTGGGCTCGTCGAGCACCAGCACGTTGGGCGCGTCGAAGAGGATCTTGGCCAGGCAGAGACGCGATTTCTCGCCGCCCGAGAGCACCGAGATCTTCTTGTCGTGGTCGTCACCGTGAAAGCCGAAGGCTCCGGCCAGGGAGCGCAGCGTGCCCTTGTTGGCCAGCGGCGCGTGGGCCTCCAACTCCTCGAGCACCGTGCGATCGCCGCTGAGCTGCTCCATCTGGTGCTGGGCGAAGTAGCCCATGGTGCAGGATGCACCCATGGTGACGCCGCCAGCGTCCGGGTCGAGCGCGCCGGCCATCATCTTGAGCAAGGTGGTCTTGCCGGCACCGTTCTCGCCCATGAGCGCCCAGCGCTCACCGCGACGAACCAGCCAGGAGACCTCCTGGTGCACGGTCTTCTTGCCGAAGGTCTTGGAGACCTTGTCGATCTTGAAGACGTCGTCGCCGCCGCGCTCCGGGCGCCGGAAATCGAAGGTCTTCTCGATGATGCGCCGGGGCGGCTCCACCTTCTCGATCTTCTCGAGCTTCTTCACCCGGCTCTGGACCTGCGAGGCCTTGGCGGCCTGGGCCCGGAAGCGGTCGATGAAGCGCTGCTCCTTGGCGAGCATGGCCTGTTGGCGATCGTACTCCGCCTCGCGGCGAGCTTGCTCGAGGGCGCGCGCCGCCTCGTAGAACTCGTAGTTGCCGGAGTAGCTGCGAATTTCGCCGCCGTCGATCTCGACGATCTTCGAGACCACGCGGTTCATGACGTCGCGATCGTGGCAGGTCATCATGACCGCGCCTTCGTACTCGCGCAAAAACTCCTCGAGCCAGATGATTGACTCGATATCGAGGTAGTTGGTGGGCTCGTCGAGGAGCAGCGCGTCGGGCCGCGCCAGGAGAATCTGCGCCAGCGCCACGCGCATCTTCCAACCGCCGGAGAGGCGGCCGACGTCGCCGGCAACCATGTCTTCGTCGAAGCCGAGGCCGGCCAGGATGGAGTGCGCTTGCGCCGCCAGCTCGTACCCGCCCAGCTCCTGGTAGCGAGCCTGCACGTCGCCGAAACGCTCCACCGTGCGATCGAAGTCGTCGGCGGTGTGGTCGGCCATCTTGGCCTCCAGCTCCGCCATCTCTTCGCCCAGGCGGCCTGCCTCGCCGGCGCCGCTCAGCGTCTCTCCCAGCACCGAGCGCCCCTTGAGGTCGCCGATGTCCTGGCGGAAGTAGCCGAGGGTCATGCGCTTGGGCTTGTCGACCATGCCCTCGTCGGGCTGCTCTTCGCCGAGGATCAGGCGAAAGATGGTGGACTTGCCGGCGCCGTTGGGGCCCACGAGACCGACCTTTTCGCCGGGGTTGAGTTGAAAGCTGGCCTCGACGAAGAGAACCTGGCCGCCATAGTGCTTGGATACGTTGGAAAAGCTGATCACGACGGGAGGCTCACTAGCACGAATCTCCCGGAGCGGAACGCCCGGCTATCGGGGCTGGTAGCGGGCCCAGATGCGGCGCATGGCATCGGCGGCACCGATCCGCAACCGATGGGTGACGATCTCCGAGAGCATGGTATCGCCGGGGTTGATCTCCACCGTCGTCCGTCCGCCGCGCGCCGCCAGCAGCACGGGCGCCTGGATGTAGGGAAACACCGCCGTGGTGCCGATGACGACGACCAGATCGAAGCCCTGGGCCACCTCCACACGCAGCCGCTCGATGGCCGCCTCCGGAAGCATCTCGCCGAAGAGCACCACGTCCGGCCGCAGCACCGCTTCGCAGCGGGGGCAGCGGGGCACCGCGGGCGCAGGCGGCAGCCCGGCGTAGTCCTTCACCAAGATGCGGTACGCGCAGGCGGTGCAGCGGAGCTCGTCGATGTTGCCGTGGACCTCGATGGGCGACGCCGAGCCGGCCGCGCGATGAAGCCCGTCCACGTTCTGCGTGAGGAGCACCCGCCCTTCGGCGAGCCGCTCGAGCTTGGCGATGATCTCGTGGGCAGCGTTGGGGGCGGCGCCTCGGCAGGCTTCTTCGATCTCGCGGATGTAGCGCCAGGTGATCTCCGGATGCTCGGCGAGCATCTCGCCGGAGAGCGCATCCTCGATGGTGACGCCGTCCTCCGTCGGCCCGTCGTCGTAGAGCCCCGAGACCCCGCGATAGGTCGGAAGACCGGAGTCGGCGCTGATGCCGGCACCGGTGACGAAGAGCACCCGCCGGGCATCTCGCAGTGCGCTGACCACCGCACCCACCGTGTACTCGAGATCCTGGTCCATCTCCGCCATAGTACCGGACGCCGCCGGAAAGTTGGCCCCACGGAAGGACCCCCGGCATGGTGCCGCCATGCGTGCACTCGCCCTGCTGGTCGCCGGTTCCCTCCTCGGATGCAGCGGCTTGCCCCGGGCGGGCTCCGACGCCGGCGCGAGCGACGCCGGAACCAAGAGCGACGCCACGAGCCTCTCACCGGAGGCGGGCGGGGCCGTGCAAGGCCTCAACTGCGGGAAAGACCCGCAGACCGGCGTGCAGCTGTGCCTCGGGGTCTCGCCCTGCCCCACCTCGCAAGTGGACCCGGACGTATTCCCCGAGTGCGGTTTCCGCATCGAGGGCGGCAAGTACGACCTGGTGTGCCTGTGCGACAACCAGCTCTGTCCCATCGGTCCGGTCACGCGCTGCGCCGACATCGGCACCCTGCTCGCGTCGCAGTCGGTGCTCTCCATCTGCGCGCAGGCCAACGACGGCCGCTGCGTCCCCGCTCGGTAGCTTCTCTACTGCAGGGCGCGCGGGCGCGGGCGCGCGTTGCCGTTGGCGGCCGCAGCGCGAGGTCTCGGCGCCTTCGCCTTGGGAGCCCGCTTCTTGGGCGCGCCGAGCATGGCTGCGAGGTCCTCGAGGTGGATGCGAAGCGCGTCGATGTGGTGGAGCATCTCGTGCACCACGACCGCGAGATCGGGAGCGTCGGGTGCGGTCTGGGTGGGCTTCGTCGACTTCGGGCGTGCGCGCATGGGCTTGCCAGAAGAGGACGGCCTTCGTGCGCGATCCTTGAGGCCTATCCGGCGGCGCTCATGGGCGAGCTCACCGGCTCGGCGGGGATCGAGAGTCGGGCGCCGCTCACCGGCGAAGAGAGGCGCGGCGGATCTTCGCGCTCGGAGCGAACGCGCTCGCGCTCGTTGGCGAGATCCGCGAAGCGGTTGAGCTGCCGCTGCAGCTGGTACATGGAGACGAGGGCCGTGAGGCCCAGCGTGAAGGGCGCCAAGAGGCTCCAGCCGAGGACGCTGCCGGACAGATCGCGATGGCTGCGCTCGAAGAAGAGCGACGCGGCGTGGATGCGGCGCGCACACCGGAACTGCACCACGAGGCCGTAGAGGCCTCCGGTGAGGATCATGAGCGCGAGGTCGAGCCCCGGCTTGATGGCCCGGACCCCGGTCGTGCGTTTGATGGATCGCGCGACCGTGAAGTTCCAGTAGATGGCGTACAGGCCCAGCGTCAGCACGCTGTAGAGGACCACCTTCCAAGGACGGCGGTACCGCACGCGCCCACCGGCCAGGCGAAACTTCACCGGAACCTTGGCGCGGGCGGCGCCGTACGAATCGAACCGCTCGGAGGAAAGCGCGACCACGGGAGTCCCGGAATAGTTGCGCTCTTTTCCCGGCTCATTCATCGGCCTGTCACACTTTATCTCCGGGAATCCATGTTGGGGGCATGGCGCGTGCATTTTCTCTGCTTTTTCTCCTGGCTTGCCATGGCGCGGCATCGGAGCCGCCCGCACGAAGCGATTCGCCTGGGCTTTCCTCGGACGTTGCGAACGCAGCGCGGCCCACATGGGGCACTGCGTCAATCGCGCCCCCGACATCCAGTGCAATTCCTGCGGCTCCGCTACCGCCGGAGCACGTGCTCCGCAATCCGGCGCTGCGATCGCCGCTCCACGGCGGCACCCTTGCCGGCTACCGCGGCGATACGGGCCTGGACATCGCCGCGGACCGCAAGCCCGTGTTCGCCGTGGCACCGGGCACGCTCGACTACTCCGAGCGCGGGCACACGCTTTGGACCTCCGGCAAAGACACGCCCAACAGCGTTCGCCTGGCCCTCGACACCCCCATCGCGTGGAAGGGGCACAAGATTACGCATGTATATTACACACACATGTCCGCCCTCACCCACCAGATGCACGAGGGCACGGAGCCACGGGTCGTGATCAAGGCCGGCGACGCCCTGGGCGTCTCCGGGGTCGGCAACGGCATGCCGCACCTGCACATCGGCTTCCTGCTGGACGGGAAGGTGGAGCAAGACAGCTGGGACGGCATCCTCACCGAGTCCGACGTGCGTGTGCTCTTCGGCGGCTACCGCAACGGCGAGAAGCTGCCCTAGCCCAGGACGGTGGTACGATGGGGGCCATGTTTCATCCGGACGGACCCACCTTCATGGAGCTCGTGCAGCAAGCGCTGACGTCCACCGAGAAGGGCTACGACCTCATCGCACGCAAGTTCGATCGCACGCCCTTCCGCACCCCCGACGGCATGCTCGAGGGCATGGCCAAGGTCATCGCCGAGGGCGGGCCGGTGGGCTCGGCCCTGGACGTGTGCTGCGGCACCGGCGCGGCCCTGGGCATGCTCCGGCCGCTCTGCCGCGATCGCGTGGTGGGCGTGGACTTCAGCCAAGGCATGCTCGACGAAGCCGGTCGGCGCCTCGCCAACGCGCCGGGTACCGCGCGCGTGGAGCTCCTCCGGAAGAACGCTTTCGCCCTGGACTTCGACCGCGCCTTCGATGTGGTGACCAGCGTCGGTGCCTTCGGCCACGTGGAGCCGAAGGACGAGGCGCCGTTCCTCGAAGGAATCTTCCGGGCGCTGGTCCCCGGCGGGCGCTTCGTGTTCGTCACCAGCGAGCCGCCCCGCTGGAACACCCCGGCGTTCTGGATGGCCCACGGCTTCAACGGCGTGATGCGCGCCCGCAACTCCGTCCTGAAGCCGGCCTTCATCATGTACTACCTGACGTTCTTGTGGCCCGAGGTGCGCGGCCTGCTGGAGCGCCACGGATTCCGCGTCGAGGCCCGGCGCAATGTCCTACCGGCGCCGTTCCAGCGCGGCATCGTCGTTGTGGCCACGCGGCCCGTCTGACTCAGGGAATCGCGTCGAGCTGCACGTTGTCGTAGGCGGTGGTGGCGCTGCCCAGTTGCAGCGACGAGACGCCGACCATCACCAGCGGAGAGGCGAGGAACGCTTCGAGGTCGAAGGGCACGCCCGCCTCCGAGGACTCGGCGGCGCGGCACGCTTGCGTCAGCGGGTCGATGCGCACCGCGAACACGGCGCCGGTGGCCGGGCAGCCGCGATAGCCCGCCGAGGCCGCGGCCGCCGACTCGCCCACGAAGAGCGAGATGCGCAGCCAGGTACCGAGCGCGCTGGGAAATGGATCGGTGAGGTTCTGCGGGTTGAGGAGCGAGCGATCGACGAGCAGATCGCGAACGCTGGCCATGTAGAAGTCGCCGTCGGTGGACGAGAGCACGACGCCGGCGGGCGACCCCTCGCCGGCCAGAAGCGCCAGCGCCTGGGTGAGGTCGGGCTCGGTGTTGGCGTCGCTGCGCTCGCGGGAGATGAGGCGGACGTCGGCGGTGAGCTCGTAGCCGCGCGCCCGCACCCCGCCGTCGATGGGTGCACGATACACGTGGGTGAGGCCGGCGATGCAGGTCATGGACGCCGTGAGGCAGCTGGTGAGAACGCCCGCGTCGAGGCGCCCGTCGGCGATGCGCTGGACGCCCCCCTCGCCCCGCACGTACGGCTGCGCCAGCCCCAGATAGGGCACCCAGCGCGCGCCCACCGGCTCCGACTCGAAGTCGTCGCAGAAGGCGTGCGGGCAGCCGGGCCGACACGGGTCCTTGTCGAACCGCGAACAGGTACCGGCGTCGGCGGTGACGGTGCTGGTCTCCTGCGCGGCGTCGCTGGCGCCCACCGCGGTGGGGAGCTGCTCGATCCCGAGAATCTGCACGCACGCCGCGGTGGCCACCAAGGCCATCGCCGCCAAGCCAACGACGGGGATCGCGCGGCGAAGAAGGCGGCGGGAGGGCGCAACGGCGGGCATGAGCGAAGACCAGTGTATCGCAGATGCGGGCGGCGCGCAGGGCCCTTCCCGGTGGTATGGTCTCGCCCATGGAATACCGCACCCTCGGCACCAGTGGTCTCAAGGTCTCGACGCTCTGCCTCGGGGCGATGACCTTCGGAGAGGCCGACGACAAGTCGTTCATGCACCAGGTATCGTGCGACGAGGCGACCTCGCAGGCGATCATGAACCGGGCCCTCGACCAGGGCATCAACTTCATCGACACCGCCGACGTGTACGGTCAGGACGGCCTGAGCGAGCGCGTCGTGGGCCGCTGGATGGCCCAGGAAAAGGCCCGCGACCGCGTGGTCCTCGCCACCAAGTTCCGCTTCCGCATGGGCGACGGCCCCAACGCCAGCGGCGCGTCGCGGTACCGCATCGTGCGCACCGTCGAAGACAGCCTGCGGCGGCTCGGCACCGACCGCATCGACCTCTACCAGATTCACATGCAGGACTTCGACACGCCGGAGGAAGAGACGCTCCGCGCGCTCGACGATCTGGTGCGTCAGGGGAAGGTGCTCTATCTCGGCGCGAGCAACTACGCCGCCTACCGGCTCACCGACAGCCTCTGGACGAGCCGCACCCAGCACCTCGAGCACTTCGTCTCGCTGCAGATGCAGTACAGCTTGGTGGTGCGCGACCTCGAGCGGGAGCACGTTCCGCTGTGCCGCAAGTTCGGCCTCGGTATCATTCCCTGGTCGCCGCTGGCGGCCGGCTTCCTCAGCGGCAAGTACCAGAAGGGGCAGACCGCGCCCCAGGGCTCGCGGATGGAAAAGTGGAAGGAGCGCTACGCGGGCTTCGACAAGGACCGCAACTGGAAGATCCTGGACGCGGTGCGGGCGGTGGCCAAGGAGCACGGCACCACCGAGACAGCGGTGTCTCTGGCCTGGCTGCTGCAAAAGCCCGCCGTGAGCTCGGTGATCTTCGGCGCGCGGACCCTCGGGCAGCTGGACGAGAACCTGAAGGCCGACGGCTTGCGCCTCACCGAGGGCCAGATGAAGAGCCTCGACGACGCCAGCGCCTACGAGCTCGGCTATCCGTACGACTTCCTGAGCCGCATCCAGCCCCGCTGGTGAGCCAGGCCTGTCCCTAGCCCTCCGTGCCCCAGAGAGAGAGAGAGCGGGCACGGGCGCCCGTGCCCGTGACCGGTCTCGTCTCGTCTCACCTAGCGGAGCGTCGAGCGCAGGACAGGGGCTACCCCGGGCTCAGGGCTTGGGGTGACTGCTCAAGAACCCGTAGAAGTACCCGGGCCAGGCGGGCGATGGCCGTGAGGGCGCGTGCCCCATGCCCGCCACGGTCCACAGCTCGACGCCGGCGCCGTCTCGGCATCCATTCCAGCGGGTGACGCGGGTCTCGTCATCGGGGCGGGCGAGATCGAGGTCCCGCGCGCCCGCGTCCTCGCCTGCGGGCTTGCAGCCGTTGCTGGCGGTGAAGAAGGCAGCGGTCCGCGCCACGCCCAGGGTGGGTGGGTT
>JABFRG010001018.1 GCA_013141295.1 Polyangiaceae bacterium | reverse complement strand
TCCGGGCACACGGGGCCGGAGCTCTTCGCGCTCGACGAGCTCGTGCGCGCGCAAGGCGGCTCGCTGGTGGTGCTGGCCAAGCGACCCAGCGGCAGCACCGTATCCATCCTGCTCCCGCTTTCGCCCGGCTAGCGCGGATTATTCATGGGCCGGTTGGCGAATGGCGCGAGGCGCGGGAAAGGCGGGCGCACGCCGGATCGCAGACCCGAGACGGACTGTTGTTCCTTCGCAGGGTCGAGAACCGCCGTACGCCCGAGATTTCCCGATGCATCGCGACATGCAGCCCCGGAACCATGAATAAACCGCGCTGGCGCACTGCGGCACGGGTCGCGTGCCATCGCGCCTTCGCGAGGCCACCTCGCGGGAGGTCGCGAGGTGCTGCGATGGATGAACGTACGGGCGGAATTTTCCGCATTCGACCGTGGAATTCGCCACCTTCGGGGCGGTGCGCACTTTCGCCGCATGGAACGTGTCGTGCTACCTTGAGCGGGCATGAAGAGGTCTCTCGTTGCCGCCGCAATCGTGCTCGTCGCCTGCGGTAGTGCAGAGGAAGCTCCGACCGTCGCCACCTCGACGCAAGCCCTCCGGTTCGCCCAGCTGAGCGACGAGAACGGCCTCCCGCGTGACCTCCTCCTCGCCGTCGCGCAGACCGAAGGCGGCCTCGACATGCCCGCCCACCGCGACGTGGAAGAAGACGTGGAGATCCCCGCCGCCGGCCCGCTCATGCTGCGGCGCGGCCAGCTCGATACCCTGGCGCTCGGGGCCAAGCTCGCCGGCACCACCGAGTGGGAGCTTCGCAAGAGCACCGACCTCGGCCTCGCCGCCGGCGCGAAGGTGCTGGCGACGCTGGGTCGGCAGCATGGAGCGCGACCGGACGATCTCGGGAGCTGGAACGCAGCCCTGCAAGAGCTCTCCGGCTACGGCGACGCGACCCACCGCGAAGAGTACGCGCATCGGGTGTTCGCGCTGCTCGCGCGGGGCGGCACGTTCGAGGGGCAAGACGGCCAGAAGGTGCGCATCGCGCCGCACGACCTGCCTCCGTCGCTGACGCTGCAGATCGACACCAAGCTGAGCCTGCAGGCGGAAGGGCCCGAGTATCCCGGCGCCGAATACTTTCCGATTCCGGCCGCCAAGCGCGCCGACAAGCTCACGGTGGGCCGCGGCGGCGCCGACGTGAACTACGTGGTCATCCACGACACCGAGGGCGGCTGGGACGGAAGCGTCGCCACGCTGCAGAACGACCCCGGCAAGAGTGTACAATACATCATTGGCCAGGACGGTCGCGTCGGTCAGTTCATGACCGAGGCCGACACCGCCTACCATGCGGGCAATTTCTATTACAACCAGCGCTCGGTGGGCATCGAGCACGTGGGCTACTCCACCAAGCCGTACCCCACCAAACAGTACGACGCGAGCGGCAAGCTCGTCCGTCACCTGGCCGACAAGTACAAGGTGCCGAAGGACCGCGCGCACATCATCGGTCACGACCAGATTCCCAACGGAACGCGCATCTCGAGCTCGGCGCCCCCCTGCGCCACCTCGCCCAAGGCCTGCGCGGCCAACGTGAGCTACGGCGGCGCGAACCACCACACCGACCCCGGCGTGTGGGAGTGGGCGCGCCTCATGTACCTCATCGGTGGCAAGGCCAAGACCAACGACGTCACCACCCTGTGGAATTGCAGCTCCGACTCGAACTATGCGTTCCGCGACGACGGCAAGGGCGCGGTGGAGGTGCAAGAGTGCACCGCCTGCGACGTCAAGGCCACCGGTCAGGACGACGTCTGCACGCCGAAGGCGGTCACGCCCCCGGTGACCGAAGACGGCGGAACCCCGGGCACCGGACCGGGCACCGGCGACGCGGGCACCAAGGGCGGCACCACCCCCACGGTGAATGCGACGCCGAGCGCCGAAGCGAGTGGCGGTTGCAGCACCGCACCGCGGGGAACGTCGGCCCCGCTGGGCACCGCCGGCCTGGTGGTGAGCGGTGCCGCGCTCCTCGGCGCCCTCCGCCGGCGCGCGCGCAGGGCCTGAAAGAAGCGGCGCTTTTCGGTCGCTTTCGCCCCTCGCCGAAGGCTCCTGTGGCATCATTGCGGGACCGATGACCACCAGCGATGCGCTCCAGTTCCATGCCGCAACCGACGTCGGTCGTGTACGCGACCACAACGAGGACAACTTCCTCGTCGACAAGAAGCTCGGCCTCTTCATCGTGGCCGACGGCATGGGCGGGCACGCCGCCGGCGAGGTGGCCAGCGCGGTCGCCGTGCGCACCGTGCACGAAGAGCTGAAGCGCGAGGTGTCGATGCTCACCGACTTCACGCAGGGGGCGCGCGGCGCTTCCCGCGTGACGCCCACCGAGATCTCGACGCTGTTCGAGCACGCGGTCCTGCGCGCGTGCGCCAAGATCAACGAGCTCGCCACCGCCGACGCCGCGAAGCGCGGCATGGGCACCACCTTGAGCGCACTGCTGGTGCTCGGGCAAACGGCCTTCATCGCCCACGTCGGCGACAGCCGCATCTACCTGAAGCGCAAGGACCGCGTTCAGCAGATGACCGAAGACCACACGGTCTACAACGAGCTCATTCGCAAGGGAAAGCTCTCGCAGGAACAGATCGCCAAGATCGGCTCCAAGAAGAACGCGCTCATGCGCGCGGTGGGCGTGTACGAGCGCGTCGACGTCGACACGCTGGTGCTCGAGCTGGTGCCCGGCGATACCTTCTTGCTGGCCACCGACGGCCTCACGCAATACCTGGAGAGCAACGACGAGCTCGCCACCGCCCTCGACGCCGGCGCGAGCGACGCACCGAAGGCTCTCATCGCGCTGGCCAACAGCCGCGGCGGTAGCGACAACATCAGCGTCATCGTGGTCGGCATCAGCGGCGATAGCCCCGAGGCCGAGGCCCGCGCCAAGCGCCTGGCTCTCAAGCGCGAGGTGCTGGCCAAGGTGCCCATCTTCGCCCGGCTCTCGGAGCGCGAGCTCTTCCGCGTGATGCAGGTGGCCGAGACCCAGGAGTACAAGGCCGGCGAGGTGCTCATCCGGGAAGGCGACAAGGGCGACGAGCTCTTCGTGGTGCTCTCCGGCACCGTGGGCGTCACCCGCGGCGGCTCGGTGCTCCGCCACCTCACGCCCGGCGAGAACTTCGGCGAGATGGCGCTCATCCGCGCCATGCCCCGGAGCGCCACCGTCACCGCCGAGGGCCCCACCGAGGTGCTCGCCATCCGTCGCCAGGACTTCTACGAGATTCTCCGGCGCGAGCACGAGATCGGCGTGAAGATGCTGTGGCAGTTCCTCGGTGTGCTCGCGGAGCGCCTCGACACGACCAGCAGCGATCTGCGCAACGCGCGCGAAGAGCTGGCGGCGGAAGAGCTGGAGATCGCGCCGGACGACGAGTTCTCGCCGTTCTCGCTGCCGGTGCCGCCGCCGACCGTTCGTGGGCGCTGACCGCACCATGCGCGCCGGCTCGACGCTGCTCCTCTCGCTCGGCCTGCTCGGGGCCTTCGTGGCATGCGACAAGAAGGACGCAGCGACCGGCGTAGAGGGCGGCGGGCCGAGCGAGAGGAGCAGCGT